>NZ_JBEOUO010000012.1:0-238176 GCF_040302485.1 Streptomyces sp. NPDC126499
CCCAGGGCCAGGTCGCCGCCGACCGCGGCGGCGGCCGCGACGGCCGTCACCACGGCCGGGGTCGCCAGATCGGCCGCGGCCGGGCCCGCCTCCGCCGCCTCGACGGCCCGCAGATAGGCCGCGTACTCCTCGGCCGCCGACGCCGCCATGGTGTCCAGGGCGGCCCGGCCGCGCGAGCGGAGCGCCGCCGCGTCGAGGCGGCCCCCCGAGCGCCGCACCTCCTCCTCCACGGCCCGTTCCCACAGTCGCTCGGCCTCGGCCCGGTCCCCGTCCCGCATCCGCGTCCCCCTCCGCCGCATTCGAACAGTCCGGACCTCAGTGTCCTGCGTGGCACCCGTCCGCGCGAGGGACCTGCCGCACGGCCCAGTGATCCCAAGGGATCTGCCGGTTAAGGAAACTGACCGAACGAAAGGCCGTCGACCGCCCGTCCGATGGCGTTCATGTGCCGAATACCGCGTCCGGGTGACGCCCCGGAACCAATCCTTTCCGGGGCAGTTGATCAGGACGCTTCGGTCAACGGAGCAGTTCCGGGCCATCGAGCTCAAGAAGGAAGACTCGTGATCAAGAAGGTTCTTGCTACCGCTGCTGTTGCGGCCACCGTCGCTGGCATGTCCGCGACCACGGCGATGGCGGCCGGCAACGACGGCGGCAGCGCCAACATCATCGGCAACCAGTCGAAGCAGTCCATCGGCAGCAACTCCACCGGTGGTTACATGAGCCCGAACTTCGGTCTCGTGAACGGTGGCGTCCTGCACTGCTTCGACATCCAGAAGGTTCAGGCGCAGGTGCCGATCGGCATCATCGCCGTCCCGATCGCCGTTCAGGACGTCCTCGGCAACCCGATGGCGAACCAGACCTGCACCCAGAACTCCGTGCAGCAGAAGGGCGACGACGCGCTGTCGCACATCCTGGGCGAGGTCCTCTCCCAGAACGGCAACGTCGGCGGCTGATCTCGGCATCACCGCTGAAGAAGCCCGACGGAAGCGGCCCCGTTCCTCGCAGAGCCAGTGCGAGGAACGGGGCCGTTCCCCGTGTATGACTGCCCCGCCCGCGCCCCGTCCACCCGTGGCGTACGGGCGGTCTTTCGCCGCGTGCGCGAGGATGGGGACATGCCGAACAGACTGGCCCATGAGACCTCCCCCTACCTCCTCCAGCACGCCGACAACCCCGTCGACTGGTGGCCCTGGTCGGCCGAGGCGTTCGAGGAGGCCCGGCGGCGTGACGTTCCGGTGCTGCTCAGCGTCGGCTACAGCTCGTGCCACTGGTGTCATGTGATGGCCCACGAGTCCTTCGAGGACGAGGCCACCGCGGCCCTGGTCAACGAGCACTTCGTCGCCGTCAAGGTCGACCGCGAGGAGCGCCCCGACGTCGACGCCGTCTACATGGAGGCCGTGCAGGCCGCCACCGGACAGGGCGGCTGGCCGATGACCGTCTTCCTCACCCCGGACGCGGCGCCCTTCTACTTCGGCACCTACTTCCCGCCCGAGCCCCGGCACGGCATGCCGTCCTTCTCCGACGTCCTCGACGGCGTCGCCCGCGCCTGGGCCGAGCGCCGGGACGAGGTCGGCGAGGTCGCCGGGAAGATCGTCAAGGACCTCTCGGCCCGCTCCCTCGCCTTCGGCGGCGACGGCGTCCCCGGTGAGCAGGAGCTCGCCCAGGCCCTGCTCGGCCTCACCCGCGAGTACGACGCGACCTCCGGCGGCTTCGGCGGCGCGCCCAAGTTCCCTCCGTCGATGGTGCTCGAGTTCCTGCTGCGCCACCACGCCCGTACGGGAGCCGAGGGCGCCCTCCAGATGGCCGCCGACACCTGCGAGGCGATGGCCCGCGGCGGCATCTACGACCAGCTCGGCGGCGGCTTCGCCCGTTACGCCGTCGACCGCGCGTGGGTCGTGCCGCACTTCGAGAAGATGCTGTACGACAACGCCCTGCTCTGCCGCGTGTACGCGCACCTGTGGCGGGCCACCGGCAGCGAACTGGCCCGCCGGGTCGCGCTGGAGACCGCCGACTTCATGGTCCGCGAACTGCGCACCCCCGAAGGCGGCTTCGCCTCCGCGCTCGACGCCGACTCCGACGACGGCACCGGCCGGCACGTCGAGGGCGCCTACTACGTGTGGACGCCCGAGCAGCTGGCCACCGTGCTCGGCGAGGACGACGCCCGCTACGCCGCCCGGTACTTCGGCGTCACCGAGGAGGGCACCTTCGAGCACGGCTCCTCCGTGCTCCAGCTCCCGCAGGCCGCCGGCCCGGCCGACGCCGAGCGGATCGCCGCCATCAAGCGGCGGCTGCTCGCCGCCCGCGAGGAACGCCCCCGTCCCGGCCGCGACGACAAGATCGTCGCCGCCTGGAACGGGCTCGCCATCGCCGCCCTCGCCGAGACCGGCGCCCTGCTCGACCGCCCCGACCTGGTCGAGCGGGCCACCGAGGCCGCCGACCTGCTCGTCCGGCTCCACCTCGACGACGCCGCCCGCCTCACCCGTACCTCCAAGGACGGCCGGGCGGGTGCCAACGCCGGGGTCCTGGAGGACTACGCCGACGTCGCCGAGGGCTTCCTCGCCCTCGCGTCCGTCACCGGAGAGGGCGTGTGGCTGGAGTTCGCCGGCTTCCTCCTGGACATCGTCCTCGACCGGTTCACCGCCGAGGGCGGCGCGCTCTACGACACCGCCCACGATGCCGAGCGGCTCATCCGGCGCCCCCAGGACCCGACCGACAGCGCCGCCCCGTCCGGCTGGACCGCGGCCGCCGGCGCGCTCCTCACCTACGCGGCGCACACCGGCTCCGACGCCCACCGGTCCGCCGCCGAGCGGGCCCTCGGCGTGGTCCGGGCCCTCGGGCCGCGCGCCCCCCGGTTCATCGGCTGGGGCCTGGCCGTCGCCGAGGCCCTGCTCGACGGGCCGCGCGAGGTGGCCGTGGTCGGCGACCCGGACGACGAGGGCTTCCAGGCCCTGCGCCGTACGGCCCTGCACGGCACCGCCCCGGGAGCGGTGCTCGCCACCGGAACGCCCGACGGCGAGGAGTTCCCGCTCCTCAAGGACCGGCCGCTGGTCGACGGGGCGGCCGCCGCCTATGTCTGCCGGCACTTCGTGTGCGACGCGCCGACGACGGACCCGGCCGAACTGGGCCGCAAGCTGTCCCGCTGAAGCCCCGCCCGGGCCCCGAGCCCCGGGCGGCTAGGCGCAGAGGAGGGTCTCGCCGCCCGTGCGCCGGTACTCGCCGAGCGGGGTCTCGCTCTGCGGGGTGGGCTTCGGCTCCGGCAGCTTCCGGTCGGCGCGCAGCCGCGCGAAGACTTCGTCGGCGTACGGCACGTCCCACGAGACCGTCGCGCCGACGCCCGGGATCAGCGGGTTGACGGTCTTGATCGGGACGGTGGCGAACTCGGTGTGCTCGGGGGTGAGGCCGCGCAGCCGGCTCGCGAGCGCCAGGAGGTCCGGCGCGCTGATCCCGCGCTCGGTCCTCTCCTGGCCGCGCAGGGTCTCGGCGAACCAGCGCAGCCAGTCGGCGTCGTGGAACAGACGGGTGCGGACCTCGCGCAGCGTGTTCACCACGAAGAGCTGCTGCTTCTTGATCCGTCCGAAGTCGGCCTGTCCGTCCGCCTTGCGCGAGCGGACGTACTGGAGCGCCTCGCCGCCGAGGACCCTGCGGGTGCCCGGGGTCAGGTCGAGCCCGGTGACCGGGTCCTTCAGGTGGGCGCTGGTGCAGACCGGCACGCCGTCGACGACGTCCACCGTGTCCATGAACCGGCGGAAGTCGACTTCGAGGTAGCGGTGGACGGGCAGCTCGGTCATCGCCTCGACCATCTCGATGGCGAACAGCGGCCCGCCCTCGCGGTAGGCGTTGTTGAGCTTCGCCTGGTGCGGCGCGTGCGTCTCGCCGGTGCGCCGGTCGACGTGCTCGGGGAACTCGGTGAGCGAGTCCCGGGGCAGGCTGACCACACTGACCCGGTCGTTCCCGGCCGAGACGTGCACCAGCATCATCACGTCGGTGCAGTCGCAGTCCTTGTTCCCGATCTTGTACGTGATCCGCTCGGCGGGCGTGACGTTCTTCCGCGAGTCGACGCCGACGAGAAGGATGTTGAGCCCCTTGTCGGGGGCCGGCAGCGGGGCCGGTGCGGCGGCGAGCGCCCCCGCACCGAGGACGGCCAGCGCCGTGCACGGGAGCAGCAGCCGTCTAGCGCGGAGCGGGCGCCGCCGGGAGCGAGAGGGAGAGGAATTCATGCCGAAACGTTAAATCGGTCAGGGTCGCACACAGGTACGCGACGCGACATGGAGTGTTCGAATCACTCTCCGGCGGCGGCTGTGTCATGATGCGAAAACCTGAGCGGAAGGAGCGAATATGGCACCCGATCCCGGTAAATGGGAGCGGATGGCCTTCATTCCGAAGAGCCGATATGTGGCCGACCCGCCACCCGTCGATCGACAACCGTTTCCCCTCTATTCCGCGCTGGCCCGCCAATGGGAGTTGGACGGGCGTACGGTGCCCGGCATGCCCGACCGGGAGTGGGAGCGCCTCACGCGGACGCCGATCTGGCCGCGCTGACCCGAACCCGACGCCAGGAATCGGCCGTCGACCGTCCGAGGCAATGGGGTGAAAAAGTGCTGTCTGAGGACGATGTGGTTTCCTTTTCGTGGCAGGGTCGTTGTGAACTGTGCAGCGGAAGGCGGGGGCACGCCAGTGCGCCCGCACATCACGAAAGCCGTGCATTTTCTTCCGCCGCAGAAAGGATTCAGACGAAATGAAGTGCAAGAAGGCTGCGGTCGCCGTCGCCGGTCTGCTCATGGCCCTGGGTGCCGCCGCTCCCGCGATGGCCGACTCGCACGCCGAGGGCGCGGCCGTTGGCTCGCCGGGCATCGTGTCGGGCAACGTGGTCCAGGCTCCGATCCACGTTCCGATCAACATCTGCGGCAACAGCGTGAACGTCATCGCCGCGGTGAACCCCGCCTTCGGCAACACCTGCATCAACGCCTGACGTCGGGCGTCCCTTCGGACGGGGGCCGGCCCCGGGGAGCGTGCACACGCTCCCCGGGGCCGGCCGTTTTCCGGGAGGCCCGGTGCCGCCGGGCCGGGCGGCCGGACCGCAGCAGGCGGCGGAGCGCCGGCAGCCCCTTGCGTACGGCGTGGGCGAGCCAGGCCCGCAGCATCGCGAATGCCGGACGCGGGTCGTCGGCGGCGAACCAGGCCGTCTCGCCGCCGCCCCGCCGCTGCGCCGCGCACCGCCGACCGGGTGAGCTCAGCCAGGACAGCGCCGCGTAGTTCTCGACGACGAAACGGCGCCCGTACGCGGGCAGGTGCGCGGGCACCGGACGGCCGGTCAGGTCCAGGTGCATCGCCCGGACCACGTCGAGCCCGGCCCGGTCGGCGAAGAGCCGGAACTCGGCGCCGGGCCGCGGGTTGAAGCCGAGCAGGTGGTAGGCGCCGGTCGTCCGGTCGATCCGGAAGTCCAGGTCGCACACGCCCCGGTAGCCGAGCGCCGAGAGGAACCGGCGGGCGATGCCGTCGACCGTCGGGTTCGCGGTCCAGCGGCCCACCGCGGTGAGCCCGGCCCCGTCGGGCCAGCAGCGGTCCCTGCGGCCGGTCGCCCCGGTCGAGCAGCCGCCGGCGGAGTCCACGTACCCCTGGAAGAACCAGTCGAGGCCGCGCCCGGCCGGCAGCAGCTCCTGGAGCAGCAGCCGGCTGCCGGCCTGCGGGATGCGCGCGTACAGCTCGCGGACCTCGGCGAGCGAGCCGACGATCGTGGTGCCGCGCAGCCCGCCGCCGGCCGGAAGCAGCCAGGGGCGGCTCCACTTGGCGACCACCGGCAGCCCGAGCGACCACGCCATGGCGGCGGCCTCGTCGGCGCTCGTGGGCAGTTCGGTCCGGGGGTGGGGGAGGGACAGGGCCCGGCAGGTCAGGGCCAGCTGGGCCTTGTCGGCGACGCGGGAGAGCTGCTCGGGCGACTGCTCGGGCAGCAGATAGCGGCCGGCGAGCTCGGGCCGGCACTCGGCGAGGAACAGGGCGGTGATGTCGTCGAGGGGGACGAGCACCGGGGGGTGCGACGGCGCGCCCTGGAGCTCGTCCGTCATGCGCAGGAGGAGACGGGTGAGCGCGGCGGGACTGGGGGTGGCGGGGCGCGCGTGGGCACCGCGGAGGTAGCGGGAGCGGACCACCGGACTGGAGAGCGACTCGACCACCGCGTGGACCGCGATGCCCACCCGCCCCAGGGACCGCGCGGCGCCGAGCGTGCCGTGGTGAAAGGGGTCGGGGTCGAGCCGCACCAGGACCGCGGGGACGCGGGTGTCAAAACTCGGCACGGCATGTCCTTCGTCTCGGGTGCCCCAACTGGGCGAGCGGAAATCCTCTAACGGGCGACGGAACAGATCCAAGCCGCGTTCCCGGTCGGCTTATTAGGAATACTTTCGGAACATCAGACTGACGGTCCATCACGGGGCGTGAGAGAGAAGGAGCTGCCATGGCCGACAGAAAGCGGAGAACTTCGAGGGTATGGCTGGGGGTGTTCACTGCCGGTCTCCTCGCATCGGGTTCTGTCGTACTGTCGTCTCCAGCACACGCGTACGATCAAGCGCGCGCCCAGGCCACCGAATCCGAATCCGTAACGACCCGGGGCCCCCAACCGACTCTGTCGAGCGCGATGGGGGCCTTTCTCGAATCCGGACCGCTCGGGGTGGCCCGGATCGGCCAGCTGGAACGATGGCTGGGCGGCCGGGAGCTGCGCGTCGGCCACACCTACCTGCCGGGCGACCGCTGGTCGAACATCGAGGGCCCGCCCGGCTTCCTCGACGCCTGGGCCGCCTGGCGCAACGAGCGCGAGGACCGCCTGTTCGTCCTGAACGTGCCGATGCTGGAGCGCAACGAGGCCGGAGTCTCCGACTACGAGGTCCGCCGCCAGCTCCAGCTCGGTGCGGCCGGCTACTACGACCACCACTTCCGTACCCTCGCCCAGCGGCTCGTCGACCTGGACGCCACCGACACGGTCCTCGTCCTCGGCTGGGAGATGAACGGCACGACGTACACCCACCGGTGCGCGCCGGACCCGACGGCGTGGAAGAAGTACTGGACGCGCATCGTCACCGCGATGCGCTCCGTGCCGGGCCAGAAGTTCCGTTTCGACTTCAACCCGAGCCGGGGCCGGGACGCCGTTCCGTGGACGGAGTGCTATCCGGGCGATGACGTCGTCGACATCATCGGCATGGATTCCTACGACCAGCCGCCCGGGTCCCGTTTCGACGAACACGTCAGCGAGCCGTACGGGCTGCAGGCGCAGGTCGATTTCGCGGCCGAGCACGGGAAGCAGATCTCGTACCCGGAATGGGGCCTGTTCCGGAACGGGGACAACCCCGAATACATGCGGCGCATGCTCGAATGGATGAAGGAGCACAGGCCGCTGTACCACACGATCACGGATTACTGCCCGCACGGCGTCTGGCAGTGCGACGACAATCCGCGGTCCTCGCAGGTGTTCCGTCAGATGCTGTACGGCATGGAGCCGACGGACCCGGTGGAGCCGACCGAGCCGACGGAGCCGACCGAGCCCACTGAGCCGACGGAGCCGACCGAGCCGACGGACCCGGTGGAGCCCACCGATCCGGAGGACCCGGAGTTCCCGGAGATCCCCGACTTCCCCGACCCGGAGATCCCCGACTTCCCGGACCCGGAGATCCCGGACTTCCCGGATCCGGAGATCCCGGACTTCCCGGACCCCGCGGACCCGGCGCTCCCGGAACCGGGGCCCGAGCCGAAGCCGGCACCGAAGCCGGAACCCAAGCCCGAGCCGGAGCCGGAGCCCAAGCCTGAGCCGAAGCCGGAACCGAAGCCGGAGCCCAAGCCTGAGCCGAAGCCCGAGCCGAAGCCCGAGCCCAAGCCTGAGCCGAAGCCCGAGCCGAAGCCCGAGCCCAAGCCGGAACCGAAGCCCGAGCCGAAGCCCGAGCCCAAGCCGGAACCGAAGCCTGAGCCCAAGCCCGAGCCCAAGCCGGAACCGAAGCCTGAGCCCAAGCCCGCCTGCTGGACCGTCAACCTCGGTACGTGGGTGGAGAGCTGGCTCGGCGGACCGGTCTGCGTCCCGACCGAGACCTGGAAGGACGACCTGGACCTCGACCTGAAGGGGACCCTCACGGGGGTCTGGCCCTTCTGACCGTCACCGACGGTCCGCCGCGGCGGCGGAGGAGCTCATCCTCCGCCGCCGTTCGCCGTCCGGCGGAGCCGCGTCGCGAGCCGGCCGAGCATCCGCCCCAGCCACTCCCGCTCCCGCGCCTGCCCGGCCACCCAGCGCCGGCCCGCCGCCGCGCCCGCGCGCAGCCACAGCAGCGGGGCCGCGGCCCGGCCCGCCAGCAGGAGCCGCTGGTTCGGCACCGTCTCGGGCCGCCAGTGGTGCTTGTACGGTTCGGCGCCCCGCAGCAGGCTCAGCGTGGTCCGGCCGCTCGCGTCGGCCTCGCGCGCCCCGTGCCGCAGCAGCATCGCCGCCACGTCCACCTTGCGGGCCCGCAGGACCGGATCCGCCCCGTACAGGTAGCCGCCGGCGAGCCGCGGCGAGCTCAGCGTCAGGTCCACGCACACCACCTCGCCGTCGAGCCGGAACTCGGTGACCATCGCGTTCCCCGACTCGACCATCGACCGCACCGCCCGCGTCAGATGCCGGGCGAAGCGCGCGCTGGTGTGCTCGGGGGTCACGCCCCGGCCCTGCCACTGGCGCCGATGGAGCTCCAGGAGCCGTTCCAGGGCGGCCGGCACCTCCGGCCCGGCCAGGATCCGCTCGTCGATGCCGAGCGCGTCCAGCTTGCGCAGCTTCGCCCGCACCCGCTGGCCCCGGCTCGACGGGAGCCGTTTCACCAGGACGTCCATCGGCGCGGCCGGCAGCTCCAGGCACAGCGAGTCCGCGAGCCGCCGCCGGGACCCGCGCCACACGGCGTGGAGCCGCTCGGCCGCCGCCCCCGGCCGTACCTCGCGCAGATCGAGCACCGCGCCCCGCGTCAGCCGGGCGAGCGCGCCGGCCAGCGCGGGCAGCGCCTCCGGGCAGCCGTCGTCGACCAGCACGTCGGAGAAGTCGGTGATCGAGCCGCCGAGCGCGGTGAGCACCGGCAGCGGACCGGCCGCCCGCATCAGCGGCGCCGCCGCGACCAGCGTGCCGTCGGCCCGCCGCACCAGGACCACCCGCAGGGCGCCCGGCCGCCCGTACGAGAGCCACCACGAGTGCAGCCACGCGTGCGCCTGGAACGGCGTCGCCGCCGAGCAGCGGCCGTACAGCGCCGTCCACTCGGGCCCCAGCCGGCCGAACCAGGCGCCGTCCCGGCAGACCTCGGTGCGCAGCCCGCCGCCCGGCGCCGCGGCGAACCGGCCACGCACGAGGGCGCGGCTCCTGCGGCGCGGCCCGGTGCGCGCTTCCGTGGACAGGGGGCCGCCGGTCACACCGCCTCCGGTTCCGGCTGCTGCGAGGCCGTCGACGGCCCCGGCACCGCTGCCGTGCCCTGCCGCGAGTGCCGTGCCTCCGCCCGCGCCGGCCGCTTCGGCCGGACGAGCAGCACCAGTCCGCCGAGCAGCCCGCCCGCGCAGGCGCCGACGAGCGCCGACAGGGACGCGGACGGCGACACCGGGTCGACCGGCTTCGTCGCCCGCGAGAACTGGACGACCTTCACGCCCGTGCTCCCGGCGGCGTGCGTGCTGTTGACGACGAGCGCGCGGGCCACCCCGTCGGCCATCGACACCGCCGTCGCCGGCTTCGCCGACCGCGCGGTGATCGAGATCATCGGCGCGTCCGGCGAGGTCGAGGCCTGCACGCCGGAGCGCAGCGTGTCCGCCGAGACGCCCGCCCACACCTGGGCGTCGCCGGTCACCGCGATGTCCGTGGCGACCCGCCCGTACGCCTGGGCGAAACCGAGCGCGGCGGACGGGTCCGACTTCTCGCCGGGCACGACGATGACATAGCTGGTCGCCGCGTACTGCGGGGTCTTCACGGCGCCGTAGCCGCCGCCGAGGGCCGCGCCGGCGAGCACGGCGGCCGGCAGCACCATCCAGCGCGCCGGGGTGAGGAGGGAGGGACGTGGCGGGATCCTGGTCATGGTGCAGCTCTCACTTCACGGGAAGGTGGGTCGCGGGAGGACGGGGCACGGGTACGTGGGGGCCGTGGACGGCCCGCCGGTAGAGGGACAGTAACTGCCGGGCGCTGTGCGCGATGTCGTAGCGCCGGAGGGCCTCCGGGGGCGGCAGCCGGTCCGGCCGGACGTCCCGTGCCGCGCGCAGTTCACGCAGCGCGCCGGTCAGCTCGGGCACGGACGGCCCGATCCGGCGCGCGCCCGGAACCGCGTCCGGCGGCAGGTCGTCGATCGCCGGGCAGGCCGCGTACAGCGTCGGCAGGCCCGCGGCCAGCGCCTCGACGATCGCGAGACCGAAGGCCTCGTCGGGGGAGGTGGACACGAAGACGTCCATCGCGGCCAGCAGCGACGGCAGCTCGGGCCGGCCGCCCGCCGGGTGCGCCGGCGGATCGGGGAACGCGCCCGGCAGCAGCACCCGGTCCCTGGCCCCGCACTCCTCGGCGAGCCGCAGCAGCTCCGCCCGCCGGTCGCCCTCGCCGACGAGCAGCAGCCGCGCCTCCGGGACCGCCGCCACCGCCCGTACCAGCCGGTCGAACCGCTTCCCGGCCGCGAGCCGCCCCACCCCGCCGACCACGAACGCGTCGGCGGGCAGGCCGAGCGCCGCTCGTGTCATGGCGCGGGCGCGCGGGTCGAAGGCGAAGCGGTCGGTCTCGATGCCGTTCGGGACGACCTGGATACGGGACGGGGCCACGCCCCAGGCGGCGAGCCGGCGGGCCACGCTCGGCGAGACGGCGACGGTGGCGGTGCCCAGGCGCTCGGTCGCCAGATACAGGGCCCTGGTGCCCGCCGACAGCGGCCGGCCCTCGATCTGGACGTCGCCCAGGGAGTGCTCGGTCGCGATGACGGACCGCACGCCCGCGAGCCGGGCGGCCGGCCGGCCGTACACGCACGCCCGGTACAGGTGCGTGTGCACGAGGTCGTAACCGCCCTGCCGGATCAGCCGGGTGAGCCGGGGCAGCGCGCCGACGTCCCGGTTGCCCGTCATGCCGAGGTGGACGACCGGGGTGCCGTCGGCCTCGATGCCCTCGGCGACCGCGCCGGGGTTGGTCAGGGTCACCACCCGGCTCTGCACGGGGAGGTGACGGAGCAGCAGCCGCAGCTGCTGTTCGGCGCCGCCGATGCCGAGGCCGGTGATCACGTGCAGGACCCTGAGCCCGGGCCCGTCGTCCTCCGCCGTCACGCTGACACGCATCATGTCCGTCACGCCGTCGCCCGTCATGCCGTTCGTCGCCGTCCCCTCCGTCGCGCGGTCGCCCGTCATGCCGTCCGTCGCCGTTCCCTCCGCCGTCGTGCCGTCGCCCGTCATGCCGTCCGCCCTCCCGTGGTGTGCCGTCATGACAGGACGCTCCGGGCCGGGCCGTCCTGCGCCGGGATCAGATCGGCAGGCCGGCGCCGCCGCAGCGGGTGCAGGAAGCGTTTGGCGGTGAGCCGCCACGCGGTGTCCTCCTCGCCGACGTGGACGCGGGGCAGCGCGTACGTACCGGACAGCGGGCCCGGGTCGATCGCGCAGGCGTACGCGTAACCGGCCTTGCGGACGGCCCGGACGACCCGCGCGTCGACCGACCCGTACGGGTAGCAGAAGCCGTCCACCCGCTCGCCGGTGATCTCCTCGATCAGCTCCCGGCTCCGCCGGGTCTCCGCGGCGAGGGTGGCGTCGTCGGCTTCGGCGAGCGGCAGGTGACGCAGCCCGTGCGAGCCGATCTCCATGCCCGCCGCGGCCGCCCGCCGGATGCCGTCCTCGTCCAGGAGCGGCTTGCGCGGCCCGTCCGTGTCCCAGGCGTTGTCCCCGCCGAGCCGCCCCGGCAGCACGTACACGGTCGCCGTGAAGCCGTGCCGGCGCAGCAGCGGCACCGCCGACTCCAGGAAGTCCGCGTACCCGTCGTCGAAGGTGAGCCCCACCAGGCCGCGTTCCCGCCCTTCGGCGGTCGCCGCGAGCAGCTCCCGCACGGACACCCCGCGCAGACCCCGGTCGCGCAGCCAGTGCAGCTGGCGGGCGAAGCGCACGGGGGAGACCGTCACCCGGTACGGGTCATCGGGCACCTCCGCGATCGAGTGGTACATCGCCACCCACAGGGGAGGCTTCGGCAGCAGACGACGCAGCGCGGCGGCGGGCATGTGAAGTCCTTCGGCGGGGAGTACGGGGCAGGGGCGGGATCTCGAGCGCCTTGGCGCCGCGCCCGAGGAACAGCAGGAAGACGCCGGCCACCGCCAGGACGGCGAGGGCCAGGGAGAGGGCGGGCGGCCCGACGAGCAGCGAGCACAGCCAGCCCGCGCCGGTGGCCCACGCGCCGGCGGTGGCCAGCCGCAGCAGGCCCTCGCCGAGCCGGCGGACGTCCACCGGGACGGACTGGCGGTGCGCGCCGAGCAGCAGCATCACGGCGGTCAGGGTGATGCCGAGCGCGTTGGCGCCCGCGATGCCGACGGCGCCCCACAGACGGGCGGCCACCACGCCGGTGACGGCGGTGGCGAGCAGGCCGGTGCCCATGGCGAGCGCCGGGTACCAGAGCGGGCGGGCGGCCGAGAAGTAGCAGCGGACCAGGGCGCCGACCATCGTCTGACCGAGCAGGCCGAGCGCGTACACCCGCATCACGGCGGCGGTCGCGGCCGTGTCACCGGCGTCGAACGCGCCGCGCTGGAACAGGATCCCGACGATCTGCGGGGCCGCGGCGATCACCGTCGACGCGCCGACGAGGACGACGACGGCCGCGAGCAGCAGGTCCCGCTCCACGCGGCGCCGGGCCTCCTCCTTGTCACCGGCCGCGAGGGCGCGGGCGACGACGGGGAAGCTGACCGTGCACAGCATCAGCGACAGGATCATCGGCATCTGCGCGACCTTCTGCGCGTAGTTCAGATGCGAGATGGCGCCGGCCGGCAGCGGGGAGGCGAGGAACCGTTCGACGAGGATCTGCGACTGCCGGGTCAGCGCGAAGACGACCACCGGCGCGATCATCCCGAGGACGAGGAGCCGCGTCTCGCCCGGCGGCGGCGCGACCGGATCCTCCTTCGGGGCCGGCCTGTTGCGCAGCTCCCGCAGCAGCGCCGGCGCCTGGACCAGCACCATCAGAACCCCGCCGACGGCGACCCCGGTGGCGGCGGACCGCACGCCGAGCGGCTCCCGCAGGACGAGGGTGGTCCCGATGATGCCGACGTTGTAGGCCACGTAGATCGCGGCCGGCGGCAGGAACGAGCCGTGCGCGCGCAGCGCCGCCGAGCAGTATCCGGCGAGCGCGAACGACAGCACGCACGTCGCCGTGAGGCGGGTGCAGTCCACCGCGAGCTGCCGGTCGGGGAGCCCCGGCGCCAGCGTGGCGACCAGGAACGGGGCCGCGACCACGAGGAGCGCGCAGACGGCGGCGACGCCGATGACGAGCCGGGGCAGGGTGGCCCGTACGAGGGCACGGACCGGGTCCCCGAACGGCGTGCCGGTGCGGCGCGCGAGGGCCCGCGAGAACGCCGGCACCAGGATCAGCGCCATCGCGTCCTCGATGAGCAGCGTCGACGCGAACTCCGGCACCGTCCACGCCACCAGGAACGCGTCGGTCTCGGCACCGGCGCCGAAGTAGCCCGCCAGGATCTGGTCCCGTACGAGCCCGAGCACGGCCCCCACGGCGGTGAGCGCCGCCGTCACCACGGCGGCCCGCAGCAGGAAGCGCCCCGACGACCGGCGCGCGTGCCGGGCCCGGCCGGTGGACGCGGGCGGCTCGGCCGGCACGGGCCGGGCGCCGTGCCCCAGCGGCCGTCCGCCGAGCAACGGGCGCCGGGCCTCGCCCGGCACCGAGTGACCGCTGATCCCGCCGCCGCCGACCACCGCCGCCCGTCGCGTCACCCCGACCCCGACCCCGGCGATCTGCCGGTACGGCGGCAGCTCGCACAGCGCGTCCACGGCCCCCACCGTCGCGCTCGCCGCCCACGGATCGGCCACGGTCTCGGCACCGCCGGCGACCGGCCCCCAGGGCTCGGCCGGCGCGGACCCGGAGGAGGTGCGGACGACGTGCGTGCGCGTGACGTGCCGGGGCAGGCCGCAGAGCGCGTCCACGGGTTCCGCCGCCGCGGCCCCGGTCCAGGGGTCCAGCGGTCCGGGACCGGAGTCGCCGGACGGCGCCGGCCGTTGCGGCCGGTCGCGGTCGCGGTCGCGGTCGTCATCGTGGTCGGGGCCGGTGGCGGTGAGCGCCGCCCACGGGTCGGGCGGTGCCTCCGTGGTGTGCCCCGGCAGGCCGCAGAGCGCGTCCACCGGGTTGGCCGGCGCCGCCTCCGCCCCGGTCCACGGGTCCAGCGGTCCCTGACCGGAGCCGTCGGACGGCGCCGGCGGCGCGGGCCGTCGCCACGGGACGTCGGCGCGCCCGCAGGGAGGTCCCGAGGGCGGTGCGTCCGGTGCCGCCCCGTCCGGCGGCGGGTCGGCGGGCGCGCCGGACACGACCGGCTCGTCCGGCCCGGGAGGCGGCCACGGGGCGGGGCCGCCCCGGGCGGGGGTGGTGTCCGTCGGGTCCTGGGAACCTGCCCAGGGGTCACGCACGCCGCACCTCCGCCAGCGACCACCACGCCGCCAGGCCGAACACGACCGACACCAGCACCGTCGAGGGGCCCCCGATGTCCGCGTAGAAGAAGTCGATGAGCTGCCAGGACAGCAGGCCGATCGCGACCAGCGCGCACTCGGCGCCGAGCCGGCGCCGGCGCAGGGCCGCCACCAGGAGGGCCACCCAGCTGCCCGCGAGCGCGAGCAGACCGATCAGGCCCTGCTCGCTCAGCACCAGCAGGTACATGTTGTGCGGCGACAGCAGCGGCTGCCGGGCGAAGCCGGCGCCGGCGCCGGCCGTGTCGCTGCCGGAGGACAGCGCGAGCGAGGCGTTCGAGTCGCGGTACGAGGGAAAACCCTTCAGGCCCACGCCCGTCAGCGGCTCCGCACGCCACATCCGGCCCGCCGCCGCCCACATCGTGTACCGGTCGGTCACCGACTGGTCCGGCGCCGCCGTGACCTGCGTGATGCTGGCGACCCGCTCCTTCACCATCGCCGAGCCGACGCCGAGCCCGCCGACCAGCACCACCGCCAGCGCCCCGACCACCAGCGCGACCCGCCCCGCCCGCCGCAGGCCCGAGAGGACCAGCTGGATCGCACACGTCAGCACGGTCGCGATCCACGCGCCCCGGCTGAAGGAGAGCACCAGCGGGAGGACGAGGAGCCCCGCGCAGACCAGCGCCACCGTCCGCGCCCGCCCGGGCCGACCGCCGAGCGCCAGACCGGTGACGACGACCAGGCCGTACGAGACGACCGTCGCCATGCCCATCACATCGGTCGCCCCGAACGTGCCGACCGCCCGGACGTCCTCGCCCTGGTACGAGGCCCCGGTCCCCGTCAGGTACTGCACCACGCCCACCGCGCCCTGCAGCAGCGCGAGCCCGACCAGCGCCCACGCCACCACGGCGAAGTCCCGCCGGTCCCGGATCATCAGCAGCACGGCCACCGGCACCAGGACGAAGACCTGGAGGTACCGGGCGACACCCGGCAGGCTGGCGCCGGGGTCGTGGGAGGTGATCGCGGCCAGGCAGATGCCGAGCACCGGCAGGCCCAGGACGACCGCCGCGGTCCGGGTCAGCGGCCGGGCACCACTGCGCAGCACCCGCACCAGACACACCAGCACCAGCAGCCCCGATGCGGCGTCCGCGACCGTTCCCGTCCCGCCCGTCCCGCCCTGCGCGCCTCCGCCGCCCGGGACCAGCAGCAGCGCGATCACGGCGAGGACCGGGGACAACGCCCCGGCTCTGCGCGCCCAGTCCCGTGCCTCCAGGCGGCGTTCCCGTACGTCGGGACGACGGTCCCGCGCCTCGGGACCGGCGCCCGGCAGCGGCACCGTCACGGCCGTGGTCATCGTCAGCTTCCCGTCGGTCGCACGAGACCGGCCGCCGTGCGCAGCAGGATGCACACGTCCTGCCACAGCGACCAGTGGTCGATGTAGTGGTTGTCGAAGCGACAGCGGTCCTCGATCGAGGTGTCGCCGCGCAGACCGTGCACCTGCGCGAGCCCGGTCAGCCCCACCGGCATCCGGTGCCGCGCCGCGTATCCGGCATGGATACGGCTGAACTGACCGACGAAGTACGGACGTTCGGGCCGCGGACCGACCAGGCTCATGTCGCCGCGCAGCACGTTCCACAGCTGCGGCAGCTCGTCGAGCGAGGTCTTGCGCAGGAAGTGCCCGGCCGCGCTCATCCGGTGGTCGTGGGCGACGCTCCACCGCGTCGCCGACTCGGTCTCGTCGGCCGGCCGCAGCGTACGGAACTTCAGCAGCGTGAACAGCCGGCCGTTCTGCCCCACCCGCTCCTGCCGGAACAGCACCCCGGGCCCGTCCGCGATCCGCACCGCCAGCGCGCACACCAGCAGCACCGGCAGCGCGAGCGCCAGCGCGGGCGCGGCCAGCGCCACGTCCAGGACCCGCTTGGCGGTGAGCCCCGGCCGCTCGCCCACCGGCACCAGGCGCCGGCAGCCGTAGCCCCACAGGTGGTCGCCCATCGCCGCCCCGGCGGCCCCGGCCGGCCCGCCGCCGATCCGCCAGGTGGTGCAGCCGTACTGCTGGAAGAGGGTCAGCAGACCGTCGTCCTCGGTGAGGAAGACCGCGTCGCGGACGGTGTTCTGGATGACGGCCCGGTGGATCTCCTCGGTGGTGCTGAGCACCGGAAGGCCCGGCTCGTCGCCCGGGCGTTCGCCGTCCGGCCGCGCCCCGACGATCCCGACCGGCCGGATCCCGTACTCGGGGTGCTGGACGAGCGCGGCGGCGAACCGCTGCGCCGCGCCCGGACCCCCCACCACGAGCGCCGACCGCGGATGCGCGAGCGCCGCGCGCCGCCGACGGGCCTGGACGAGTCCGCGCAGCACGGCCACGGCCACGACGTGCGTGCCGTACGCGGCACACAGCCGCAGCGGTCCGAGCGCGAGCCCCGGGGCGTACGCGGCCACCGCCGCGGCCGTCACGCACCAGGCCACCCCGGCGCGGGAGGCCAGCGCGGGCAGGTCGTCCAGGACGCCGGTGAGCACGACCACCGGGCGGTAGAGGCCGGCCCGGCCGTCGAGCAGCACGACGAGCGCCCCGACGAACAGCGCGAGGTCCCAGCGCCGGTGCGCGGCGGACAGCAGGCACACGGCGAGCAGGACGGCGAACACGTCGGCCGCGACCAGGGGCGCGGCGGCCGGTCGGCCCCGGGCCGGCCGCCGGCGTGGCGGCAGCGCGAGGCGGTCGGGGGCGCCGCGGGGCGAGGTGAGGGAGGCGAGTGGAGGGACCTGGCCCGCGGAGGGCCAGGAGCCCGGCGAGGGAGGGATGCTGGTGCTTTCGGTCGTCACTGTGCGATCGGCTCTCTGTGCTCCGTGCACCGCACTCCGGCCACTTCGCGGTAGAGCTCCGCGACGGCCGCGCCGGTGCGCCGCACATCGAATCTGCTGAGTACGTGCTCGCGGGCCTGACGGCCCAGCGAGTGCCGCAGGTCGGGCCCGCCCAGAAGGCGGCCGAGCGCCGCGGCGAGCGCCGTCGGGTCCTCGGGCGGGACCAGACACGGCTCCTCGTGACCGGGCGGCAGGCTCTCCCGCGCCCCGTCCACGTCGGCGACCACCACCGGCCGCCCGCACGCCATGGCCTCCAGCGGCGCCAGCGCCATGCCCTCCCAGCGGGAGGGCAACACGACGACATCGGCCGCCCGGTACCAGGGCGCGGGATCGGCGACGGCCCCCGTGAACCGCACCGACGCCGGTGCGGCCGCCCGCAGCCGCTCCGCCTCCGGACCGTCACCCACCAGCACGAGCCGCGCCCCGGGTACCCGCGCCACCACCGCGGGCCACGCGGCGAGCAACACGTCCTGCCCCTTCTGGCGGCACAACCGCCCGACACACACGACGAGGGGCCCAGGGGCGGTCTCGCCGGGGCCGGCGCCGGACCCGCCCGGTCGCGAGGCGTCGGCGTCCACGGCCGGCCGGCCGGCGTCGGTTTCGGCAGCGACGGCAGGCGGCCCTTCGGGGTGCCCCTGCCCCGGCACGGCCGGGACGGCGGGCACGCCGGCGACGGCCGAGGGGGTCGACCTCGTCGGTCCGGCCGGCACGGCGGCGACGGCCGAGGCGGTCGCCCCCGTCAGCCCGGCCGGCACGGCCGGCAAGGCCTCGCCGGGCTCCGGTGGTGCGAAGCGGGCCGTGTCCACGCCGTTGTGGATGACGGACCAGCGGGCCCGGACCCCGGCCGTTTCGCCGGTGTGGCGCTCGGCCTCGCTGACGCAGACGATCGCGGCCGACCAGCGGGCCGCCCAGCGCTCCCAGCGGAGGGCGAGGGCGGCGGTCGTGCCCTCGACCGCCTCGAAGGACCAGGCGTGCGGCTGATAGACCGTCGGCACCCGTCCGCGCAGGGCGAGCCGGGCGCACAGGCCGGCCTTGGCGCTGTGGGCGTGGACCAGTGCGGGCCGTACGGTACGGATCAGGCGTGCGAGGTCGCGGGTCTCCCGCAGCAGGCGGGGGCCGGGGTCGCGGCCCGCACGCCAGTCGTACGTGTCGGCGCCCTCCGCCCGTACCATCGCGGCGAGTTCGGTGCCGGGCGGGCAGGCCACCGCCACCCACAGGCCCGCCGCGAGCTGCGCGCGGACCAGGTCCGTGACGACCCGGGCGACTCCGCCGTCGCCGGGCTGGACCGCGTGCAGGACGTCAGGGCGCGGCGCTTCCGGGCGCACGTCAGCCTCGGGCGTCCGCCCGCCGGACGTCCGCCGGGAGGAAGAGCGCGCCGCGCCGGACGGCGTCCTTCCGGCTCCCGAGGCGGATGTGGAAACGATCGGCCCCATGGCGCAGCGCCCCCCGCAGATCGAAGACGTCGGAGTCGTACCCCAGGGTGTTCGGACGGGCGGGCAGTCGTTCCCTACGACGTGCGCCCGGTTCCGTGATGCTGGAGTTCATCAGGTCGTCCGCGGAATGCGCGGAATCGGGGATCACGCCGCGCGTGACGCTCTCCCCCCGGCCGGTTTCCACCGCGAGGTGGTCCCCGGAGGTCCCCCGCTCGCCGCCCTGGGCGACGAGCCCGGGCCGCCTGTTCGCGTCCCGGGGAAGGCGGTCGGTGCCGCCGGCCCTCCGCGTCGCGGTACGAGGCGGTCCAGCACACACAGCACACACCAGACCCCGACGTACGGCATGAACCGCTGAATTCCGCATACAGGTTCTCCGCTTTGATGAGAGAAGGAAGGGAAGACCCGTGGAGACCGGGGGAGAGGATGGTGTCGTCCGCGCTGAATGGATGAACGCGCGAAGGGCCGGAAAGCAACGTTCGGGAACGTTATAACCCCCGAGTCGGGCGATAGTAAGCATGAGATACCCGGAAACCCTAACTTCCGTATCCGGGAGACAGGTTCCTCGTTGAGCGTGTTGCGCCTTTCTCGGCCCAGTCACTCGAATGACGCTCTTATGGCCCAAAGATCGGTTGAACGTCACCCGTTCGGGAGAGCAACGGACGAAATGCGGCGGCGTTGATGAAGGAGCCGGGCGAAACCGTCCGTGCCGTCCGAGTAGCAAAACGATCGAGGAGACGTTCTCCATGTCCCGTATCGCGAAGGCTGTCGCACTCTCCGTCGGTGCCGCCGCCACTGTCGCCGGCGCGGCCGGTGTCGCCGCCGCCGATTCCGGTGCCGCCGGCGCGGCCGTGAACTCTCCCGGCATCCTGTCCGGCAACCTCGTCCAGGTCCCCGTGCACGTCCCGATCAACATCTGCGGCAACACGGTCAACGGCATCGCCGCCCTGAACCCGACGTGGGGCAACACCTGCGTCAACGCCTGATCTCGCACGCCGGATCGTGGTCCTTCCGAGGCCGGCGCGCCGCCCCTGACGGGGTGCCGCGCCGGCCTTTCGCCGTCTGCTCACCGTGTGGTGACTCGTTCGGTCGCACCCTCGTGCGCCGTCCGGTGCAACGGCGTACGCCCCCGAGAGGGGCAGGTCGCGCGGGGTGATTCACTCGAACGGAGGCGTGGCGCTCAGTAGTTCTGCGGTTGCGGAGCGCTATAGCCGCAGGCACGGTGGCGGAGAAGTTGTCCGACGCATAAGGAAAAGGAACACATATGCGTCCCCAGGCCTCGCGCCGCCTCACCGTCCTGGCGATAAGCGCCGTCCTCACCCTCGGCACGGCGGGACCCGCCGTCGCCGACGAACTCCGTCCGCCCCGCCCGGCCACCCACGCCGGCCCCCGACTCCAGCTGCCCGACTCCTCCGCGCTCCTCGCCCGGGCGGAGGCGCTCAAGGCCGACGACGGGCGGATCTCGGCCGTCGACGCCGAGGCGCTCAGGGCGGAGATAAAAGCCGCCGTCGACGCGGCGAAGGCCGCCGCCCCGGCCGGGTTCCCCGCGGGCCCCGCCGTCGGGAAGGCCGCGGCCGCCGCCGATCCGATCGGGGACGGGCTCGCGACGGTGCAGAAGGCGATCGCCGACCTTCTCGCCGCTGTCTCCTCGGTCGGTCCGACCGGTGTCGTCGACACGGTCGGCAACACCCTGAACGCGTTGGTCGACCTGGTCATGTCCACCCTCGCCCTGGGCGGGATCCCGAAGCCCGACCTGCCCGGCATGACGGGCCTGGGTCAGCTTCCGGCCCAGGCGCCGGCCCAGGCACCGGTGGAGAAGCCGGCGGCGCCGCCCGCCACCGCTGAACTGCCGGTGAAGCCGCCGTCCACCCCGGAGCTGCCGGTGAAGCCGGTGAAGCCGGCGGTGCCGGCCAAGCCCGCGATGCCGGCGGTGCCGGTGATGCCGGCCAAGCCCGCGATGCCGGCGGTGCCGGTGATGCCGGACCGCTAGCCGTCGCGAACGGGCGCATACGGGCCGTGCCCGCCCAGGACTTCTGGGCGGGCACGGCCCTTTCCTGTGCTCATCACACCGGTCCTCATCGTTCGGGTGCAGTGTCGAGAAATCCCCGCCGCCGGAGTTTCCGGGCGCCGCACCCCTCGTTACAGAAGGCGTGACGGCGCACGGGAAACCCTCAAGGCGCCTGTCACACAAGCGACTTGCACACAGAAGGAAGGACTTTCCTCATGAAGCCCACCAAGGTTGCCGCGGCCGTCGCCGGTTCTGTGATGGCCCTGGGCGTCGCCGCGCCCGCGATGGCCGCGGAGTCGATGCTTCCCGCGGGCCTGGACGGCCTCGGCTCCCTCACCGGCAGCGGGCTGACGACGGAAGCGCTCAGCAGCACCACGGAAGGCTCCCCCGTCAAGGCCGTCACCGACGCCGCGACCGAGCTGAACCAGTCCGGCCAGGGCGGCCCCTCGCTGCTCGGCGGTCTTCCGGTGGGGGCCGGCCCGCTGGGTGGCTGACGGTCGGTCGACGACCCTGTTGTGCAAGGCCCTGGTGACTTCGGTGCCAGGGCCACATCTCTGCCCTCCCTCGGCGTCCGATTGAATGATTTTCGGATTTCCCGCCGTGTGGCCTCGACCCCGCGCCCGGTCCGTGTTCCTACGCTCACGCCATTCCCACGCAGTCGGACGGCGTGGGAAGGGCCGGACGGAGTGAGGGGGGATCCTCGCCGGTCTCTCCCTGTCCCAGAGGAAGAGCGGTATGCGATCCATCATCAGCAGGAAAATGCTCATCACCGCGGCGGCGACCGGCCTTCTGTCGCTGACCGGCGGATTCGCCCTGACCGTGAACTCCGCGGCGGCCACGGGTGATTCCCCGGGACCCGGCAGCGCCCGGCACGCACCGGGACCCCTTCCGGCCGACATCTGCGGCGACCACGCGCACCTGGGGGAGCACGCCGCCGCGGCGGTCGGCGACATCTGCCGGCAGGCGCTCCAGTCGGTCCGGGGACCGAGCGGCGACGACCCCGACGGCTACGGGGACGAAGAGCCCGGCGGCCACCCGTCGACCCCGCCGCAGCACCCCAGCACCCCGCCGGGCCACCCGTCGACCCCGCCCGGTCACCCGTCGACCCCACCCGGAAACCCGTCCACCCCGCCGACCAAGCCGGACGAGCCCGGCTGTGAGGACGGCGGGAACGGTCCCGGCTGCGAGGGCCCCGGAGGCACCACCCCGCCCGGTCATCCGTCGACCCCGCCGGGGCACCCGTCGACCCCGCCGGGACACCCGTCCACTCCTCCGGGACACCCGTCGACCCCGCCCGGTCACCCGTCGACCCCGCCGGGGCACCCGTCCACTCCGCCGACCCACCCGGACGAGCCCGGTGAGTGCGAGGAGGGCGAGACCGGTCCTGACTGCGAACCCGGTCACCCGTCCACCCCGCCGGGGAACCCGTCCACTCCGCCCACCAAGCCGGACGAGCCCGGCTGTGAGGACGGCGGGAACGGTCCCGGCTGCGAGGGCCCCGGCGGCACCACCCCGCCCGGCAACCCCACCCACCCGGGCAACCCCACGCCCCCCGGCAACCCCACCCACCCCGGTGAGCACCCCCACCTCCCCGACACCGGTGGTGACTCCGCCGCCCTCATGGGAGCCGCGGGAATCAGCGTCGCGCTCCTCGTCGGCGGCACCCTGATGTACCTGCGCGGCGGGCGACTCGTACGTGGCAGGCACTGACACCGCACGCTGACGTGACGTCAATCCGGGCCCCCACTCTCACCGGTGGGGGCCCGAGTGTTGCTGCACTCAGGGGAATGCCGTCACGAAACACCCCCACAACTCGTTTGCAGGACATGAATCTGCGATCTCACGCCGGCCTCGGCCTCCTGGCCGCCGCCTTCGCCTCCGCCGCCCTGGCGTCCCCCGCCTCCGCCGACGCGCCCGTCATCGTCCCGCTCCAGGGCCTGGAGCCGGTGCTCCCGATGGACGCCCCCTCGGTCGCCACGGGCGTCCCCACCCCCATCCCCGGCGCCCCCACCGGTTTCCACCAGGGCACCGGCGGCCTGCCGGACGCCACCCTGCCCCGTATCCCGCTCGACAGCACCCTGTCCGAGACCGACATCGCGGCGCCCCTGCCCGAGGTCCTCAGGGACAGCGAGCCCGGCACCGCCGCGCTCACCAGCCCCCGCTCCGCGATGAAGGCCGTCACGCCGGGAGCCACCGTCGGCAACCCGGTGCACGCCCCCCAGGGCGACAACCTCGGCCTGCCGGAGCTCGGTGTCCCGCAGGTCGGCGTCCTCACCCCCGCGCTGAACGGCGCTCTCGACCCGCAGCTGGGCCTGGCGCCCTCCTAGTCGAAAACGGCCTTCCGGAGATCGGATTTCCGGAGACGGCCTTTTGTGCGACCAGGGACCCGGCGGGTGAAGACACGATTCTTCCCGCCACCCGAGGGGTCTCGACTCGTTGCACCGGAAGGCTTGTCGCATGGCCGCGGCCCGCTGACCACGGTTCGCTCCGCCGTATCCGACGGCGGGTGAAGGTGGTCCGCGGGCCATCTCTTCCGATTGTTCGTTCGTTTCCCTCCCGATCGGCGCAATGGCCGTGACGCGAACGCCATAACGCCGTTGAAGGACATACGTGGCCGTGATTCTCTCGGTCGCTTTCCACGTTCAAGGAGTTCCTGATGTCTCGCATCGCGAAGGCTGCCGCCGTCATCGCCGGCACCGGTGCCGTTGCCCTCAGCGGAGCCGGCCTGGCCGTCGCCGACTCGCACGCCGAGGGCGTCGCCGCAAACTCGCCCGGTATCGTCTCCGGCAACGCCGTGCAGGTCCCGATCCACGTGCCGATCAACCTCTGCGGCAACACCGTCAACCTCGTCGGCCTGATCAACCCGGCCTTCGGCAACCAGTGCGCGAACGTCGACGGCGGCCACAACGGCGACCACCGCGACGGCGGCTACGGCGGCTGATCCTCTCGCCTCCCTCCCTGTAGGACGACGCGTCCCCCCGGCCCCAGCGGGCCGGGGGGACGCGTCACGAGGGCGCCCGCACCGGAGCGGACCTCACGCGTAGCGGTAGATCGTGCTGTGGTCGAGCAGCTCCGCCGGCGTCACGTTCCACGGGCCCATCCGTTCGTGCAGCGCGGCCACCTTGCGGTGCTGCGGATCGCCCAGCGGCGGCGGGTCCTTCGGCAGATAGCCGGCGCCCGGGTTGCGGGCCTGCCAGCGGGACCACAGCAGGTCGACGAAGGCGTGGTGCAGCCAGAACACCGGATCGTTGACCGAGGCCCCGCCCAGCATCAGACCGCCGACCCACCGGTGCACCCGGTTGTGCAGCCGGAAGCGGTCGTTGCCCGTGCCCTGCGCCCAGCCCTCCAGGCGGTTGCGGAAGCCGGAGCCGCTGGTGGAGTTCCACGGCGCCGTGTCGTAGACCCGCTCGCGCAGCACCTCCTCCACCTGCTCGGCCGTCGGCAGCGTGATCGGGTCGTGCGGGCGGCCGAAGTCACGGCTGAGGAAACGCTGTTCGGTCATGTTGTGGCGGACGGTCCACCGGCCGCCCGCGTAGGCGAAGGGCCCCGTCATGACCTGGAGGTCGCCGCGCCGGCCGTTGCCGCCGAGGAAGTCCTCGCTCCACAGCGAGGCGGCCGGGGTGTTGTCCCGGGTCCAGTCCCAGTACGGCACGGTCACCGACGGGTCGATCAGCCGCAGCGCCCGCTCGAACTCCAGCAGGAACTTGCGGTGCCAGGGCAGGAAGCTGGGGCACATGTGCGCCACCCGCAGCTTGCCCTCGCCGTCGGCGACGTAGTGGTCGATGTGGGTGCGGACGAAGTCGTCGTACTTCCCCGTCCGCTTGAGTTCGAGCACGGCGGACACGAAGCGCTTGCGCTCGGCGCTCGTCAGATCGCGCTGGTTCTTACGCGTGTACGCCACGCGGGCTCCCTCCCGGACGGACGCCGTGGGCGGCGGCGTAGCGACTCAGCGGGGCGGGCCCGGCCGCGTCCACGGCCGCGCGGGTGGCCGCCAGCGGCGTGGGGCACGACGCGTAGTGGTCGATCGGGCTGACGTAGCCGCCGTCGGCGCAGCGCATCAGGTGCAGCGGCCGGCCGTCGACGAGGACGACCGGCTCGCCGTGCGGCCCCGTGCGGCCCTGGATGCGCCGGCCGCCGTACATCTCGTCGAAGGCCGACGGGTCACCCGGCGAGGCCGACGGGCCGCCCGGTTCGCGCCCGGACGGTGGCGCGCCGGCGATCCGGGCCAGGGCACCGCCCGTGAAGGCGGTGACGGCCAGGGCGAAAAGAGACCGCAAGGCCACGCGGCGCGGGACGATCATGAGCGATCTCCTTCGACGACGGATGCCCCCCGGGCACAACGAGGAAAACGCCGGTTCGTTGCGCCGGAAATGCCACAGGACGGAATGTCGGCCGAATGAGTGAATTCGGTGGAGGGTGGCCCGTGTTCGTCCCCTAGCATCCGGATTCATGACCACTTCCAACGCCGTTGCCCTGGCGCACAGCGCCCATTCCATGGGAACGCTCACCGTCATCTCGTGGATCCTCGGGCCCACCGACGACATGCCCGCCACGCCTTTTCTGATGGTGTACTCGACCGGGGACGGCCTGCACGGCCCCGAGGCCGGTGAGGCGGAGCTGCGGGAGACCCTGGAGGGCATGGGCGTGCCGATCGGCGGCACCGTCGTCGACGCCGGTCAGGACCGCGGGATCGGCGCGCACCTGCTCGTCGAGGCGCAGCGGGCCGTGCTGACGCTGCCGTTCACCAACGCGCAGTGCCCGGTGTCGCCTGAGTGGCAGGCGGCGGCCTACGAGAACGGTCACGTCATCCTGATGGTGCCGGTCGTGCCGTGGCCGGACGCGCAGCCGGGCGTGCCGATCCCCGAGGACCGCCTGCAGGCCTTCATCACCGCCGACGAGACCGTGCGGAACTCGGCCCACATCGCGGTGCCGGTGAGCCGGATCCAGGGCTGAGCGGGCGGGAGGCGGCCTGATGGCGACGGTCAACGTACGGGGCCCGGTGCCCGGTCAGCGGCAGCAGCGGGAAGCCGGGCGGGCGGGCGGCGCGGGGATCGGCGCGGGCCGGGCCTTCGCCTGGATGCTCGTGGTGACGGGCGCGGCCGGTGTGCTGGCCGGCTGGGTGATCACGATCGACAAGATCAAGCTGGCCGAGGACCCGGGGTTCCAGCCGGGCTGCAGCCTGAACCCGGTCGTCTCCTGCGGCAACATCATGAAGAGCGAGCAGGCGGCGGTGTTCGGCTTCCCGAACCCGCTGCTCGGGCTCGTCACGTACGCCGCCGTCGTCGCGGTGGGCGTGGGTCTGCTGGCCGGCGCCCGCTACCGGGGCTGGTTCTGGCTCGGACTGAACGCCGGCATGCTGTTCGGCGTGGGCTTCTGCACCTGGCTGATGCAGCAGTCGCTGTACGAGATCAACTCGCTGTGCCTGTGGTGCTGTCTGGCCTGGTGCGCCACGATCACCATGTTCTGGTACGTCACCGCGCACAACGTGCGGAGCGGGGTGCTGCCCGCGCCCGCCGCAGTGAAGGGCTTCCTGGGCGACTTCACCTTCGCGCTGCCGGTGCTGCACATCGGGATCATCGGCATGCTGATCCTGACCCGCTGGTGGGAGTTCTGGACCAGCTGACGTGCGCCTCCTCCTCTCCTGGCCGCGGGTGGCACTGGCCGTGCTGCTCGCGGCCGTCCTCGTGTTCCTGTTGCCCGACGGGCGGCTCGCGCCGGGCGACCGGCACACCGGTGAGCGGGCGGCGCCGCCCGGGACGGTGCCGGAGCCGGTGCCGCCGCCGGTGGCCCCGTCGGAGGTGCCGGCGGGTTTCTTCACCGGCTCGGACGCGGCCGGGGTGCGCCGGATCGCCGAGGTGGAGAAGTGGCTGGGCGGGCAGCCGCTGACGGTGGGGCACACGTACCTCCCGGGCGACCGCTGGTCCAACATCGAGGGGCATCCGGCGCTCTTCGAGCCGTGGGCGCGGTGGAAGGAGCGGCGGCCGGGGCGGCTGTTCGTCCTGAACGTGCCGCTGCTCGACCGCAACGAGGAGGGCCTCACCGACGCGGAGGTCCGGGCCGGGCTCGGGCGCGGGGCGGCCGGGGAGTTCGACCGGCACTTCCGGGTCCTGGGCGAGCGGCTGGTGGAGCACCGGCTCGCCGACGCGGTCCTGGTCCTCGGCTGGGAGATGAACGGCACCACCTACGGCCATCGCTGCGGCCCGGACCCGGAGCGCTGGAAGGCGTACTGGCGGCGGGTGGTGGCCGTGCTGCGGGAGGTGCCGGGGCAGCGCTTCCGCTTCGACTTCACGCCGAGCCGGGGGGCGGACGCCGTCGCCTGGCCGCGCTGCTACCCGGGCGACGACGTCGTGGACATCGTCGGCATGGACGCCTACGACCAGCCCGAGGGGCTGTCGTTCGAGGAGCAGGTGACCGAGCCGTACGGGCTCGCCTTCCATGCCCGGTTCGCGGCGGCGCACGGCAAGCCGGTGTCGTTCCCGGAGTGGGGGCTGTTCCGCAACGGGGACAACCCGGCGTACGTACGGGGGATGCTGGACTGGTTCGCGCGGCACCGGCCGGTGTACCAGACCTTCACCGACTACTGCCCGCACGGGGTGTGGGCGTGCCCGGACAATCCGGCCTCGGGCGAGGTGGTCAGGGGCGCGCTCGGCGCGCGGGGCGGGGCGTCAGACCCGTCTTGAGGGTGTCGACGGTCCGGTCGAGCAGGGCGACGAGGTCGTCGCCCTGGCCGTGTTCGGCCCAGTGGACGGTGGCCTCGCGCAGCGCGCCGAGGACGGCGGCGGTGAAGACCCGTACCTCCAGGTCGTCGGGGGCGCGGCCGGTGCGCTCGGCGACGGCGCCGGAGAGCAGCCGGCCGGTCTCGGCGGTGGTCTCGGTGAGCCGGGCACGGACGGCGGGGATCTCGACCATCAGGCGGGCGCGCAGCCGGATCTCCTCCGGCTCGCGCGTGAGGGCCGCCGTCACCGCGTCGAGGACGACGGCCCGCAGCGAGTCGAGCGGGTCCTCGCCCGCGGGGCGGGCGCGCAGCCGGTCGACCAGCAGCTCGTCCTCCTCGTCGGTGAGGAGGATGTCCTCCTTGACGGGGAAGTAGCGGACGACGGTGGAGGGCGAGACCTCGGCCGCCGCGGCGATCCGCTCGACGGTGGCGGCCTCCCAGCCCTGCTCGGACGCGAGTCGGTAGGTGGCCTTCCGGATCGCGGCGCGGGTCTTCAGCTTCTTGCGCTCGCGCAGCGAGGGGCGGGAGGGCGCAGGGGGCGTGTCGGCGGCCATGACCGTCATTGTGCCTGGTCAGGAGGGTCAGGCGGGTCGGTCGGGTGCGGTCGGTCGGGTGCGGTCAGGCGTGCTGGTAGGCGACCAGGGAGATGCCGACGTAGTGGACGGTGAAGGCGGCCAGGGTCAGCGAGTGGAAGACCTCGTGGAAGCCGAACCAGCGGGGGGAGGGGTTGGGACGCTTGATGCCGTAGATGACCCCGCCCGCGCTGTAGAGCAGTCCGCCGACGATGACGAGGACGAGCACGGCGACGCCGCCGGCCCGCATGAAGTCGGGAAGGAAGAAGACGGCGGCCCAGCCCATCGCGATGTAGCAGGGCGTGTACAGCCAGCGAGGGGCGCCGACCCAGAAGACCCGGAAGGCGATGCCGGCCACCGCCGCGGCCCAGACCGCCCACATGAGCGGCCGGCCGGTGGAATCGGGGAGGAGGAGCAGGGTCAGCGGGGTATAGGTGCCCGCGATGATCAGGAAGATGTTGGCGTGGTCGAGCCGGCGCAGCACGGCCTCGCCGCGCGGCCCCCAGTTGCCCCGGTGGTACAGGGCGCTGATGCCGAACAGCAGACAGGCGGTGAGGGCGTAGATCCCGCAGGCGAGCCGGGCGCGGGGCGAGTCGGAGAGGGCGACCAGAACGATCCCCGCGACGATCACCGCGGGGAACATTCCGGCGTGCAGCCAGCCTCTGAGGCGCGGTTTCAAGGGGAGCGGCAGCGCCGGGCGCTGCTCCGCGGTGACGAGGTCCGGCGTGGCTGCAGTCATGGCCCCGCATGCTACCTACGCCATCGTAAGAAGCGGATATGAGTGGCGATGCTCACGTGTGAGGCCCTCTGGACATATGGGCGCTAGCATCGGATGATCAAATGAGTGCGGTCGGCACCGGATGAGCGCCTACGACGCATCCGGGTCGCAGCCCCCAAGGGGCACACATCTAAAAAACCCCTCTTCAAGGAGCAATCGTGGCGCGCGACAACGCGGCTCCCTCCACCGTCCCCACCCAGCACCAGGAGCTCGTCTCCTGGGTCAACGAGATCGCCGAGATCACCCAGCCCGACCGCGTCGTCTGGTGCGACGGGTCCGAGGCCGAGTACGAGCGCCTCTGCGAGGAGCTCGTCGCCAAGGGGACCTTCAAGAAGCTCGACCCGACCCTGCGCCCGAACTCGTACTACGCCGCCTCCGACCCGACCGACGTCGCGCGCGTCGAGGACCGGACCTTCATCTGCTCCGAGAAGGAGGAGGACGCGGGCCCGACCAACCACTGGAAGGCCCCCGCGGAGATGAAGGAGATCTTCGCCGGCGAGAACGGGATCTTCCGCGGCTCCATGAAGGGCCGCACCATGTACGTCGTGCCCTTCTGCATGGGCCCGGTCGGCTCCCCGCTCTCCGCCATCGGCGTCGAGATCACCGACTCCGCGTACGTCGCCGTCTCCATGCGCACCATGACCCGCATGGGACAGGCCGTCCTCGACGAGCTCGGCACCGACGGCTTCTTCGTCAAGGCCGTCCACACCCTCGGCGCCCCGCTGGAGGAGGGCCAGGAGGACGTGCCGTGGCCCTGCAACTCCACCAAGTACATCTCGCACTTCCCCGAGAGCCGCGAGATCTGGTCGTACGGCTCCGGCTACGGCGGCAACGCGCTGCTCGGCAAGAAGTGCTACGCCCTGCGCATCGCCTCCGTCATGGCCCGTGACGAGGGCTGGCTCGCCGAGCACATGCTCATCCTCAAGCTGACGCCGCCGCAGGGCGAGTCGAAGTACGTGGCCGCCGCCTTCCCGTCCGCCTGCGGCAAGACCAACCTCGCCATGCTGGAGCCCACGATCTCCGGCTGGACGGTCGAGACCATCGGCGACGACATCGCCTGGATGCGCTTCGGCGAGGACGGCCGCCTCTACGCGATCAACCCCGAGGCCGGCTTCTTCGGCGTCGCGCCCGGCACCGGCGAGCACACCAACGCCAACGCCATGAAGACCCTCTGGGGCAACGCCGTCTTCACCAACGTCGCCCTCACCGACGACAACGACGTGTGGTGGGAGGGCATGACGGAGGAGGAGCCGAAGCACCTCACCGACTGGAAGGGCAACGACTGGACCCCCGAGTCCGGCACGCCCGCCGCCCACCCCAACGCCCGCTTCACCGTGCCCGCCTCGCAGTGCCCGATCATCGCGCCCGAGTGGGAGGACCCCAAGGGCGTGCCGATCTCGGCCATCCTCTTCGGCGGCCGCCGCGCCTCCGCCGTCCCGCTGGTCACCGAGTCCTTCGACTGGCAGCACGGCGTCTTCCTCGGCGCCAACGTGGCCTCCGAGAAGACCGCCGCCGCCGAGGGCAAGGTCGGCGAGCTGCGCCGCGACCCGTTCGCCATGCTGCCGTTCTGCGGCTACAACATGGGCGACTACATGGCGCACTGGATCAAGATCGGGCAGAACGCCGACCAGGCGAAGCTCCCGAAGATCTACTACGTCAACTGGTTCCGCAAGAACGACGACGGCAAGTTCGTCTGGCCCGGCTTCGGCGAGAACAGCCGCGTCCTGAAGTGGATCGTCGAGCGCCTCGACGGCAAGGCCGAGGGCGTCAAGACCCCCATCGGCGTGCTGCCGACGAAGGAGGCCCTGGACCTCGACGGCCTGGAACTGCCCGAGGCCGACCTGGACTTCCTGCTCACCGTCGACAAGGACGTCTGGCGCGAGGAGGCCGCCCTGATCCCCGCGCACCTGGAGACCTTCGGCGAGCACACGCCGAAGGAGCTGTGGGACGAGTACCGCGCCCTCGTGGAGCGCCTCGGCTAGTCCCCCCATGACTCGTGGCGGGTTGCCCCGATTTCCGCCCTGACCAGCTGGGGTCACGACGGCCCGCCACGACGCATCCGGCCCCCGGAGCCCCCTCACGGCTCCGGGGGCCGGCGCACGTTCACGGCCGCCGGGCAGGCGGTGAGCGGAGGTCCGCAAGGGGTGGGTGGCACCCGGCCCGCGCGGTGTCGTGGCCGCGCGGACCGGGGCCGTCAGGGGGCGCCGACCAGGGAATCCCCGGCGAGCGCCGCGGTGTGCGCGTCCATGCGCTCGGCGGCGAGGATCGCGGCGGCGGTGTCGGCCCGGGAGGCGGCGACGACCAGGGCGCGTCCGGCGAGGGCGTGGGCCTTGCGGTGCAGCGCTTCGGGCGAGGAACCGCTCAGGCCGGCGTGGCGGGCCGGCGGCGCACCGCGCAGCCGGGCCACCTGCCGGGCGATGAGCTCGCCGGCCTCGGTGTCGCCGAGCTCGTCGGTGACGGCGAGCAGGGCGGAGAGGTGGCCGGCGAGCTGGATGTCCAGCTCCTCCTCGCGGGAGCGGTGCGGGTAGCCGTCGCGGTCGTCGTCGGCCATCCGGTGGACCGACTTGGTGCGGATCGGTTCGTACATGGGATGGCCTCCTGCGGTAGGTCTGGAGACATCCTAGCTTAGATTCGATCTAAAGTTGAGCTGCGTCGAGAAAGGGCTGGCCGTGAAAGGGGCCCGCCCCCTCAGTGCTGGCCGTAGCCGTCGAGGAAGTTCCCGATCCGGGTCACGGCGTCCGCCAGGTCCGTGGCGTTCGGCAGGGTGACGATCCGGAAGTGGTCCGGCTCGTGCCAGTTGAAGCCCGTCCCGTGCACCACCATGATCTTCTCGGCCCGCAGCAGGTCCAGGACCATCTGCCGGTCGTCCTTGATCTTGTAGACGCTCGGGTCGAGCCGCGGGAACAGATACAGCGCGCCCTTCGGCTTCACGCAGGTCACGCCCGGGATCTGCGTCAGCAGCTCGTACGCCGTGTCCCGCTGCTCGAGCAGCCGCCCGCCCGGCAGCACCAGGTCCTCGATCGACTGCCGCCCCTGGAGGGCCGCGGCCACCGCGTGCTGGGCCGGCATGTTGGCGCACAGCCGCATGTTGGCGAGGATCGTCAGCCCCTCGATGTACGAGGAGGCGTGCGCCTTCGGGCCGCAGACCGCGAGCCAGCCGGAGCGGAAGCCCGCCACCCGGTAGTTCTTGCTCATCCCGTTGAAGGTCAGCACCAGCAGGTCGGGGGCGAGGGCGGCGGTCGGGGTGTGCGTGACGCCGTCGTAGAGGATCTTGTCGTAGATCTCGTCCGAGCAGACCACCAGATTGTGGCGGCGGGCGATCTCCGTCAGGCTCCGCAGCATCTCGTCGTCGTAGACGGCGCCGGTCGGGTTGTTCGGATTGATGATCACGATCGCCTTGGTCCGATCGGTGATCTTCCGCTCGATGTCGGCCAGGTCCGGCATCCAGTCCGACTGCTCGTCGCAGCGGTAGTGCACCGCCGTACCGCCGGCCAGCGAGACCGACGCCGTCCACAGCGGATAGTCGGGAGCCGGGACGAGCACCTCGTCGCCGTCGTCGAGCAGCGCCTGCATCGACATCTGGATCAGCTCGGACACCCCGTTGCCGAGATAGATGTCCTCGACCGACAGGGGGATGCCCTTGGTCTCGTAGTGGCTCATCACCGCGCGCCGGGCGGACAGCAGGCCCTTGGCGTCGCCGTAGCCGTGCGCCCCGGCGAGGTTGCGCAGCATGTCCTCGAGGATGGCGGGCGGACACTCGAAGCCGAAGGCGGCCGGGTTTCCCGTGTTGAGCTTGAGGATGCGATGACCCGCAGCTTCCAGCCGCATCGCCTCTTCGAGCACCGGGCCCCGGATTTCGTAACAGACGTTGGCGAGCTTCGTGGACTGGATCACCTGCATGACGAGAGCTTACGGCGGGCGCGGGCGGCGCGCCTCGTGTTCTGGGACACGTCGGGCACGCGCCGGGCGTCCACGGCCTGTGACCCACGTCGCTTCGGGACTGTCGTGCTCCCTACAATCACGCCTTGTGAGCCAGTTCCCCGCGGGGGCCGCCGAGCCCCCGAGACGGCGTCGCCACGCCACCAAGCGCCGCGGTCCCGGCCCGCTCTGGATGATCGGGAGCGGGGCCGTCGTGGTGGTCGGCGTCCTCGCCGCCGTCACCGCCCTCGACTCCGGGCCGGCCGGCCGCGCGCCCGCCGTGGACGACGGCCACCCCGGCATGCCGGCGCTGATCCAGCCCGACGCCGGAACCCCGGACGAGGAGGCGAGCGGAACCCCGGCCGCCCCGGCGCCCGGCCCGTCCCGCCGGGCGAGCGGTTCTCCGACCGCCGCCCCCGCCGCGACCGCCACCGCCACCTCCGGGCCCACCCCGACCGGGACTGCTCCCTCCGGGCCCCGCGCCACCGCAACCGCCGGCTCCGACCAGCACCCGGGGAAGTCGGGCTCCGCGCCCGGCGTCGCGAAGAAGCCGAGGTAGCGCCCCGGCCGCAGCGCAGGGCGCGAAACGGGGCGCAGGATAGGTTGTCCCGTCATGTGGATGTTCAGCACCGCCGGATGCCGGTGGCTCGGCGCGGCCGGATCGCTCGCCGTCGCCGTCGGCGGCTGGGCGGCCGGGACACTGCCGGTGCGCGGCGGCTGGGGGCTGTGGGAGCGGCACGGTCCGGGCGTGACGGTGGCCGGCGCGGTCCTCGCGTACCTCGGGCTGACCCTGCTGCTCGCCGCGTGGTGGCAGTACGGGCGGCTGCTCGTGGCCGGGACGGGGGCCGGGGCCGGGGAGGAGCGAGGGGTCCTGGTGACCCTCGGCTGGTGGGCGGCGCCGCTGCTGCTCGCACCGCCGCTCCACAGCGCCGACGTCTACAGCTACATCGCCCAGGGCGCGATGGTCCTCGAAGGCCACGACGTGTACGGGGCCGGGCCCTCCGTCCTCGCCCCCGGGGACCTCGGCCACGACGCCGCCGCCAGTGTCGGCGGGCACTGGACCGACACGCCCGCCCCGTACGGGCCCGTCTTCCTCGTCCTCGCCCAGGCGGTCGTCAAGCTGACGGGGGGCGCGGTCGTCCCGGCCGTCCTCGGCATGCGGCTGCTGGCGGTGGTCGCGCTGGGCCTGATCGTGTGGGCGGTGCGGGGGCTGGCGGGCGCGGGCGGGGGCGACCTGGCTGAGGGTGATCGGGCCGGGGGCGGCTGGGCTGCCGGGGGCCGCCGGGCCGTGAGCGACCGGGCCGGGGCGCTGTGGCTCGCCGCGCTCAACCCGCTCCTGCTCCTCCACGTCGTCGGCGGCCTGCACAACGACGGCCTCATGATCGGCCTCATGCTGGCCGGGGTGCTCCTCGCGGTCCGTGACCGGTGGGTACTCGGCAGCGCGGTCATCGGCATGGCGGCGATGGTCAAGTCGCCCGCCGCCGTCGCGCTCCTCTTCGTCGGGATCATGCTGGCCCGCCGGTGGGGCGGCGGCGTACGGGGCCTGCTGCGGGGCCTCGTCCTGCCCGGGGCGGTCGCGGCGGCCGTCGCCACGGGGGCGACGCTGCTCGCCGGCACCGGCTTCGGATGGCTGCGCACCCAGAGCGTGGCCGGCACCATCCATACGGCGCTCTCCGTCACGAGCGACCTCGGGCTCGGCCTCGGGCTGCTCGTCGCGGACGACCCGGAGCCGGTGAAGGCCCTGGTCCAGAAGCTCGGCCTGCTCGCCGCGCTCGCCCTGATCGCCTTCCTCGCCCGCCGCTCCTGGCAGGACCGCCTCTCCCCGGTCCTCGCCCTCGGCCTCTCCCTCCTCGGCCTGGTCGCGCTCTCCCCGATGGTCCAGCCGTGGTACCTCCTCTGGGGCGTCGCCACCCTCGCCGCGGCCGGCGCCTGGCACACCTCCTGGGGCCGCCTCCTCGCGGTCCTGTCCGCGGCCCTCACGTACGAGACGGCCCCGTCGGGCCACACCCCGTGGTACGGGTTCGTGATGGCGGGACTGGCGCTGGGAGTGGGGGCGCTGTGGCTGCGGCGGGACGGGCGGGAACGGCGTGAGCCGGGCCTTCGGGACGTGCGCGCCTGACGTGCCGGCCGCGGGGCCGCCTGGGCGCGCGGGGCGGTGCGGCGGCCGCGCCGGGCTGCGGGGTGCCGATCGCGGGGCCTCGCCCCTGCGGGGCGGTCAGCCGGCCGGGGTGCGGCGGACCGAGCGGCCCGGGAGGGCGGCGGTGCGGCGGCCGTCCTCGATGACGAAGCGGCCGGCGACCAGGACGTGGGGGATGCCGGTCGGGAGCCGGCGGGGGGACTCGTAGGTGGAGCCGGCCGCGACGGTCGCCGGGTCGAAGAGGACCAGGTCGGCGGCATAGCCCTCGCGGACGAGGCCGCGGTCTCGGAGGCGGAGGCGGGCGGCCGGGCGGGAGGTGAGGTGGGCGACGCACTCCTCCAGGGAGAGGACGCCCTCCTCGCGGACGTAGCGGCCCAGGTACTCGGGGAAGGTGCCGTACGCCCGCGGGTGCGGCTTCGCGCCCTGGAGGATGCCGTCGGAGCCCCCCGTGTGCACCCGGTGCCGCATGATCGCCCGCACGTTCTCCTCGTGGCCGACGTGCTGGAGGATCGTCGAGCCGAGCCGGTCCTCGACCAGCAGCCGGCGGGCGGTGGGCCAGTCGGGCACCCGGCGGCCGACGAAGGCGGCCAGGGCCGGGTCGGTGACGCCGGAGACCTCGATGGTGTCCCAGTCGACCGGCACCCCGTGGCAGCCGTCCGAGCCCAGCTCCTCCACGTGACGGCGGATCACCTCCGCCGTGGCGTCGTCCCGCAGCCGCGCGAGCAGCGCCTCCGGCCCGCCCTCGTGGGCCCAGCTCGGCAGCACGGCGGCGAGGGTGGTGCACCCGGGGGTGTAGGGGTAGCTGTCGAGGCTGATGTCGGAGCCGTCGGCCAGGGCCTGGTCGAGCAGGGCGAGGAGCTCCGGCGCCCGCCCCGCGTTCACGCCGAAGTTCATGGTGGCGTGGGCCAGGTGCAGGGCGCAGCCCGCCTCCCGGGTGAGCCGCACCATCTCCGCGTACGCCTCCAGCGCCCCCGCCCCGTAGGAGCGGTGGTGCGGGCAGTAGTAGCCGCCGTACCGCGCCACCACCCGGCACAGTTCGGTGAGCTCGGAGTCCGGCGCGTACATCCCGGGCGTGTAGGTGAGACCGGACGACATGCCGACCGCGCCCTGCTCCAGGCCCTCGGCGACCAGCCGCCGCATCCGGTTCAGCTCGGCCTCGGTGGCGGGCCGGTCGTCCCAGCCGACCGCGTACATCCGTACGGTCCCCTGCGGGACGAGGTACGCGGCGTTGACGGCGATGCCCCGGTCGAGCCGGTCCAGGTACTCGCCCACCGTCCGCCAGTCGAAGTCGACGCTCGTGTCCCCGGGCCCGCCGCCGTTCCACCCCGCGACGGCCCGGCGGACCTCGCCGAGGGTCCGGTCGTCGACGGGCGCGTACGACAGGCCGTCCTGGCCCAGGACTTCGAGGGTGACGCCCTGCGCGGCCTTCGCGCTGTGGTCCGGGTCGCGGAGCAGCGCGAGGTCGCTGTGGGCGTGCATGTCGATGAAGCCGGGGGACAGGACGAGCCCTTCGGCGTCGACGACGCGCCGGGCGGTGGGCCGCTGGCAGCCGGCCGCCGCGCCCTCCTTGACGATCGCGGCGATCCGGCCGCCGTCGAGGGCGACGTCGGCGCGGTAGGAGGGCGCGCCGCTGCCGTCGACGACCTCCGCGTCGCGGAAGACGAGATCCATGGGGCTCCCCGGGCCGTCAGAAGAAGGTGCGGACGTAGTCGACGACGGTGCCGTCCGCCTCCACGAGAGGGATCAGCTGCCACTTGTCGAACGAGGTGCACGGGTGGGACAGGCCCATGCCCAGCCAGTCGCCCACCTCCAGGTCGGCGCCCGCCTCGGTCCGCAGCCAGCCGTGCTGGTCCGACAGGCCGGTGACGGTGATGCCGTCGGCGGGCCGGAGCTCGCCGGTGCGGGCGTCCCGCACGACCTGCGCCTCGGGCAGATGGAGGTCGTACGCGGCGTCCCGCTTGCCCGCGTTGGTGAACGCCTGCTCGGAGGTCGGGCGCGAGACGACCTGCGCCCAGAGCCGGAACGCGGGCTCCAGGGCGCCTTCCTCGGGCACCCGGTTGAAGGGGGTGAGCGTGCGGTAATGGCCGCTGTCGTGCGACACGTACGCGCCGGAGCGCAGCAGCCTCAGGACGGGCAGGGACAGGTCGGGGAGCCCGGCGAAGACCTCGGCGACCGTGTCGAACCAGGCGCTGCCGCCCGCGCTGACGACGATCTCGCCGATCGCGGGGTCGAAGCGGCCGGCCTTGTCGAACGCGGCGGCCAGCGCCGTGAGCCGGCGCAGCCAGGCGCGCACCCGGTCCTGGTCGGCCCGCGGGACCTCGCCCTCGTAGCCGGCGACGCCGACGAGCCGGAGGGTGCGGGCATCGGCGACCGCGTCGGCGACGGCGGCGCAGTCCGCCTCGGTACGGGCGCCGGTGCGGGCGCCGTCGCCGGCGCCGAGCTCCACGACCACGTCGACCGGGCGCCGGGCCCCGGCCGCGCGCAGGGCGTCGTCCATGAGCTCGACGCCACGGACGGAGTCCACGTAGCAGACGAAGCGGAAGCCGGGGTCGGCGTCGAGTTCGCCGGCGAGCCAGCGCAGCGCGACGGCGTCGACGAGCTCGTTGGCGAGGAAGATCCGGGCGATGCCGTGGGCGCGGTAGACGCGGGCCTGGTGGGGTACGGCGGCCGTGATGCCCCACGCGCCGTGCTCGATCTGGCGGTCGAACAGCTGGGGCGCCATGGAGGTCTTGCCGTGCGGGGCGAAGGCGAGGCCGTGGCGCTCGGCGTAGGTCTCCAGGAGGCGGAGGTTGTGCTCGACGGACTCGGCGGAGAGCGCCAGCACGGGGGTGGTGAAGCCGCCGGTGAAGAGGTTGCGGCGCTGGGCGGCGAGCGCGCCGACGGTCAGGCCCTCGGCGTCCGGCGGCAGGCCCTTGAAACGGTGGTCGACGCACTCGTCCGCAAGGTCCGGCCGCACGCCCGCTTCTCCGTCCGGCCGCGTGTCCGGGTCCTCCGGGTGCTTCTCCGGCTCCAGGTCCAGGGGCATGGGATCTCCTCATCGAGGCCGTTGCATTTCCTGCAACGGCCATTGCGCATATCGCTGACGGCTGTCTAACATCCGGGCCGACGCCGGGTCAATGGACCCCACGCCTCCCGCACCGAAGCCGAGGAGCCCCGCAGTGACCGGAACCCCGACCGTGGACGCGTCCGTGGACGTCGTCTGCCTCGGCGAGTCCATGGTCACCTTTCTGCCCACCCGGCCGGGCCCCCTGGCCGACGTTCCCTCCTTCGACCGCGCCATCGGCGGCGCCGAGTCCAACGTCGCCTGCGCCCTGGCGGCCGCCGGACACCGTGTCCGGTGGGTCGGCCGGGTCGGCCGCGACGGCTTCGGGGACCACCTGACCGAGGCGATCGGCGCGTACGGCGTCGACGTCTCCGCCGTCGTCCGCGACCCCGACCGCCCGACCGGCGTCTACTTCCGCACCGCCACCGACCGGGCCGCCGCCACCCACGAGGTCGTCTACTACCGCACCGGCTCGGCGGCCTCGGCGATGTCGCCCGACACCGTGCCGTACGAAGCCCTCACCGGCGGCCGCGTCCTCCACCTCTCGGGCATCACGGCCGCCCTGTCCGACGACTGCCTCGCCCTGATGCGCGACCTGACCCGGGCCCGCCCCGGGCGCCCCCTCGTCTCCTTCGACGTCAACTTCCGGCCGGGCCTGTGGCGCGACCCGGCCGCCGGCGGACGGGTCCTGCTGGAGCTCGCCCGGGGCGCCGACCTCGTCTTCGTCGGCCAGGACGAGGCCGGGGAGGCGTGGGGGCTCACCGACCCGGCGGCCCTCCGCGCGGCCCTGCCGGAGCCGGCGGTGCTGGTGGTGAAGCGGGGCGGCACGGGCGCGGTGGCCTTCGAGCGCCGGGCGGTTCACGAGCCCGACACCGTCACCGCCGTCCCCGCCCCCCGCGTCCACGTCGTCGCCCCCGTCGGTGCCGGCGACGCCTTCGCCGCCGGGTTCCTGTCCGCGACCCTGCGCGGACTCGGGGGCAAGGAGCGGATCCGGCACGGGCACCTCATGGCCGCCGCCGCCCTCACCGTGCCCGGGGACCTCGCCGTGCCGCCCCGGCGCGCCCACGCCGACCGGCTGGCCTCCGCCGACGACGAGGACTGGGGGACACTTCACCTCGGCCCCGGCTGGACCGGGGAGGACCAGGAGGTACGTACGCCATGAGCCAGACCGTCGACCGCGCGCTCAGCATCCTGCCGCTGCTCGCGCAGGGACCCGCCGATCTCGGCCAGGTCGCCGACCGGCTCGGCGTCCACAAGTCCACCGCGCTGCGGCTGCTGCGCACCCTCCACGAGCACGGCCTGGTCTACCGCCAGCAGGACCAGCGCTACCGCCTCGGCGCCCGGCTCTTCGCCCTCGCGCAGGAGGCCGTCGAGAACCTGGACATCCGCGAGATCGCCCACCCCCACCTCGTCGCCCTGAACGAACAGATCGGCCACACCGTCCACCTCGCCGTCCACGAGGAGGGCGAGGTCCTCTACATCGACAAGGTCGAGAGCCGCTACCCGGTCCGCATGTACTCGCGGATCGGCAAGCCCGTCGCCATCACCGTCGCCGCCGTCGCCAAGCTGCTCCTGGCCGACCTGCCCGAACCCGAGCGCCGCGCGCTGGCCGCGAAGCTCGACTACCCCCCGTACACGCCCCGTTCGACGCCGAACGCCGCCGCCTTCCTGGAGGAGCTGGCGACCGTACGCGAACAGGGCTGGGCCACCGACCTCGGCGGCCACGAGGAGTCCATCAACTGTGTCGCCGCACCCGTCCGCGGCGCGGACGGCCGGGTGGTCGCCGCCATGTCGGTCTCGGCGCCCAACGTGGTCGTCACGGCCGAGGAACTCCTCACCCTGCTCCCGCTGGTGCGGCGCACCGCCGACGACATCAGCCGAGACTATTCGGGCACCGCCCCGACGAAGGACCGTCAAGGACCCGTGAGGACATCATGACCGAGAAGATCGCGCTCACCCCCGCCACCCACGCCGCCCCGCCCGCGAAGTTCTCCCACGGGGTGAGGAAGGGCAACATCCTCCAGGTCGCCGGCCAGGTCGGCTTCCTTCCCGCCGAGCCGGGGCGGCCCCCGAGGCCGGCCGGCCCGACCCTGCGCGAGCAGACCCTCCAGACCTTCGCCAACGTCAAGGCGATCCTGGAGGAGGGCGGCGCCACCTGGGACGACGTGATGATGATGCGCGTCTACCTCACCGACGTCGACCACTTCGCCGAGATGAACGAGATCTACGACGCGTACTTCGAGGAGCAGGGCCTCAAAGCCCCGGCCGCGGCCCGTACGACGGTCTACGTCGGCCTGCCCGAGGGCCTCCTCGTCGAGATCGACGCGCTGGCGGTCCTGAGCTGACCTTTCCCGTGACGTCGATCCGGTAGCGGGGGCGGCTGGGCTCCGCACAGGAACGTCGTCCATACTTCCGCCGTGGAGCAGCGCACAGGACCCAGCATTCAGCCCCTGCAAGGTGCCGCGATGGACCCGGCGTTCGTGCCCGGCATCACGGGCCCGAGCCCGGCCGCCCCGGCCGCCCCGGCCGAGAAGGCGGCGGAGGAGAAGACGGCGACGCCGGAGAAGACGGCGACGGCGGTGGACGAGAGCGTCGCCGAGGACGAGACCGTCGCCGTCGAGGACGCCGTCCCTGCCCCGGCGGAGTCGGGAACGCGGGAAGGCGGCCCCGTGTTCGAGGCCGCCGACCGGCGGGCCCGGATCGTCGCCGACGCCGCCGGCGTGCGTCTGGGCCTGGACGAGGAGAACTGCGAGTTCCGCTGGGACGAGATCGGCGCGGTGGAGACCGTGACGGCCCGTTTCGGCAAGCGGTTCACCGTCACCGTGCACACCCCGGACCGGCGTTGGTACCCGGTCGAGATCGAGGCGCCGTCCAGGGCGCGCATCGGTGAGTGGGAGTCACAGCTCGACGCGGTGCTCGACGCCTACTTCGACGAGGGCGCCGACGGCGACGAGACCAGCCCGAGCGCCTAGCAGTACTGCGCCGCCTTGCCGATGGAGCGGTACATGCAGTCGGAGTTCTCGAGCAGCTGCAGGACGGCGTCCCTGTTGCGGCTGGTCTCGCGCTCGATCACCTCGTCGGGCGGGTAGAAGCCGCCGTTCCAGGACGAGGACGGGTACATCTCGAAGGTGTACCCGAAGATCTTGTGCACGCCCCAGAGGTAGTCGTCGATGGACCCGTCCGTGATGTAGAGGTCGCTGGACTGCTCGGGCGTGTAGCCGTTGCTCGCCGCCATCTTCTGGCCGACCGTGGCGAAGGCGTCGCGGTCGTCCTGGGTCATGCCCGCGGCCGTGTCGGCGGTGGTCCAGCCGAACGGCCAGAGGACGAGCTCGCTGTAGGTGTGGAAGTCGATGCCCGTCTTGATCTGCTGCTTGCCGCCCACCACGCGCGAGCGGACGAAGTCGGCGACGACCTTCACCTCGGGGGCCGACTCCGGGGCGGCGCCGCGGTAGGTCTCGGAGCTCTTGGAGCCCGAGGAGCCGCCGCAGCAGCCCCACTTGTAGTCCCAGTTGCGGTTCATGTCCGTGCCGACGTACGACGAACCGGAGTTGGGCTGCCGGTTCTTGCGCCAGCTGCGGTAGGAGCCGCTGGCGATGTCGTACTCGCCGCCGTCCGGGTTGAGGTCGGGGATGATCCAGATCTCCCGGCCGTTGACCATGTTGGTGATCCGGGAGTCGGTGCCGTATCCGGCGCCGAGCTCGCGCAGCAGGTAGAGCGCCATCTCCACGGTCAGGTGCTCGCGGGCGTGCTGGTGGTGGGTGAAGAGGACCTCGGGCTCGGCCTCGTCGGTGCCGACGTTGTCGCTGATCTTGATGGCGACGATGTCGCGGCCCTGGTAGCTCTTGCCGATGACCCGCTTGTTCATGATGGACGGGTAGGCGGCGAGCCGCTGGTCGATCTCGGCGTTCATCTCCGCGTAGTTGTGGTACTTGGAGTCGGCGGAGGGGAAGTCGAGCGGTCCGACGCCCTGGGTGTGGTCGTGGCCGCCGCTGCGGTCGGGCGGCGCGGGCAGAGCGGTCGGCTTGTAGCCGAGGCTCTTGAGGTGGGCGAGCTGCTGGGCGTTGGCGCTGACGACGACCGAACGGGCGTCGACCTCGTCGATGGAGACGCCGGTGGCGGTGAGGGCGGAGCGCTGGGCGGGAGTGGCGGGTCCGGTGATCTCGTACTGCCGGATCACCTCCTCGCCGCCCCGCGCGGCGGCGGTCGGCGCCGGGTCGGCCCCGGCGGGGGTGGTGAGGGCGGAGAGGGGCGCCGCGAGCGCGAGCGCCAGGAGGGCCGCGAGGGTGGCGGACCTTCCTCCGCTGATGCCGCGGGTGCCGTGGGCGCCGCGGACGCGGCCGGTCCCTCGGGCACCTCTGATGCGAAGTCGCATGCTGTCTCCTGGGTGGGGAGTGTGGGGGTGTGCGACAGACTGGTGCGGGTGTGCACATCGTGGGGGCGTGGCATGCACCGGTCAAGGAGTGGAGTTCGGCCACATTCTCCCGCCCCCGTGCCCGGAAACGGCGCAGCGCCGCCGGGGAGCCGGCGGCGCCGCGGAGCGATTCCCCCGAAGGGAGGTCCCCGAAGGAGGGCCGCGGGGGAGGGCGCGCGCGGGGGGCCCGCGCCCCCGTGGAGGGCGTTACGGGAGGTTGTGGACGTGCGGGCCGACCGCGTTCGACCAGGCGTTCCCGGCCGTCGCGTCCCAGTTGGTCGACCAGGTCATCGCACCGCGGATGCCCGGGTACGTCTTCGCGGGCTTGAAGCTGCCGCAGCCGGTGCCCCGGGCCAGGCAGTCGAGCGCGTTCTTCACGATCTGCGGGTCGACGTAGCCGCTGCCCGCGCCCCGCGTCGAGGCGGGCACGCCGAGGCCCACCTGGGAGGCGTCCAGACCGCCCTGGAGCTGGATGCAGGCCAGCGCGGTGAGGAAGTCCACCGAGCCCTGGCTGTAGACCTTGCCGTCGCAGCCGAGCATCGAACCGCTGTTGTAGTACTGCGTGTTGACCACCGTGAGGATGTCCTTCACGGCGAGCGCGGTCTTGAAGTACTCGGTGCCGGTGTTCTGCATGTCGATGGTCTGCGGGGCCATCGTCAGCACCATCGACGGACCGGCCTTGGCGGACAGCTGCCGCAGCGCCTTGGTCAGGTACGTGGAGTTGATGCCGTGCTCCAGGTCGATGTCGACACCGTTGAAGCCGTACTCCTGCATCAGCGCGTACGCGCTGTTCGCGAAGGCGGTGGCGGAGGCGTCGCTGTTGATGGTGACGTTCCCCTTCTCGCCGCCGACCGAGATGATCACGGACTTGCCGGCGGCCTTCTTGGCCGCGACGTCGGCCTTGAAGTCGGCGACCGAGGCGTAGCCGACGGCCGGGTCGAGGTTGAAGACGATCTGGCCGGGCGTGGCGGTGGAGTCCGCGAAGGAGACGGCGATGATGTCGTACTGCGCCTGCACGTCCCGCAGCTTCTGCACCGTGGCGCCGTTGTCGAAGTTCTGCCAGTAACCGGTCAGCGCGTGCTTCGGCACGGCCGGGCCCGGGCCCGGGTCGGTGGCCTTGGCGGTCCGCGCGGCGACGGCGGCCGACTTGGCCGACTCTCCCGCGGAGTTGGTGGCGGCCACCTGGAACTGGTACGCGGTGTCGGCGGCGAGCCCGGTGACGGTGGCCGAGGTGCCGCTCACGGTCGTCGCCAGGGCGCCGTCCTTGTAGACCTTGTAGCCGGTCGCGCCGGAGACCGCGCCCCAGCTGAGCGAGACCGACGACGAGGTGACGGTGCCGGCGGCCAGGCCGGCCGGGGTGGCCGGGACCGTCGGCTCCGGGTCCGTGCCGCCGCCCCCGTCGGGGCCGAAGACGCTGACGTCGTCGACGGAGTACGCGGCCGTGCCGTACCACCCGTGCGTGTAGATCTGCACCGAGGTGGTGTTGGGGCCGGTGGTGAAGGTGGTCGTCAGCTGCTTCCAGGCGGTGCTGTCCGGCGTCCAGGTGGAGACGTCGGTGGTGCCGGTGCCGCTCGCGCCGAGGTACGCGTAGCCGCCCTGCACCCAGGCGCTCAGGGTGTACGTCGAGCCGGGCTTCACGGTGACGGTCTGCGCGCACCTGGCGTTGTCCAGGCCGGCCGGGGTGGCCCGCAGGGCGCCCGTCCCGGTGCGTACCGGCGAGGAGACGGCCGCGCCGCTGCCGGCCGAACAGGACCAGTTGGCGAGGCCGTTCTCGAAGCCCGCGTTCTTCGCGACGTTGACGTCCGCGGCCTGCGCGGTGCCGGCGCCGCCGACGAGGACGAGCCCGGCGCCGACGGCGAGCGCCAGCGCGGCTGTGGTGGTGCGGTCCACTTGCTGCCTCCGGGAGGAGTGGGGGAGGGGAGGCCGTACGCCTTCGTACGGGGGAGGGGGAGGTGCGCGAAACGGTGGCCACCGCTGAGTCCTTGACGGGGCAACAAGCTGGTCCAGACCAATGGGCTTGTCAAGGCCCGGGGACGAAACCGCAGTTCACGCGAGCGTGACGGCGATCCACGGCGCAGCGAGAAAGTGACGGAGCTTGCACGATTGTGTGTTCAGCACTCAGGCGGCCTGGATAAAGTGCAGAGGCGGTGACGCCGCGAACGCAGTAAGTGATCAACGAGCGGTCACACGACCGGTCAGTGAGGGATCGGGGGAGCCCGACGTGCCGACGGCGATTGCGGTCACGAGCCCTGACCTCGTGCTGCCCCCGACCGACCCCCAGACCCTTCCCGCCGCCGTCCTGCCCGGCCCCGGCACCCGGCCGCTCGACGCCGCCCTCGCCGACGTCCAGCTCCTGCTCGAACGGCACGGACATCTGATCGTCGTCTGCCCCGCCACGGCACCGCCCGCGACCGAACAGCGCCTGCGCGCCGTCCGCGCGCTGCTCGAATCCGACCGGATCGCCCTCGTCAGGACCGACCTGCCGCCGCTGGGTGCCGCCGTCCTCGTCCGGCAGCTGCGCCAGCTCGCCGCCTGCGACTTCAGCCCCGGGGTCCTCGCCTGTGCCGCCCGGCTGCTCGCGCACTACGTCTACGCCGGCGCCGTCCTCGGCTCCGTGGCCCGGCTCGACCACGTACCGGTCGGCCTCGGCTCCCACCTCAAGGGCTGGCTGCCCGGCGCCCACTTCGCCGTCCTCGCCGGACCCGCCCCCCAGCTCGTACGCCTCGGATCCTCCGGGCCGGCCGGATCCGACACCCTCACCGGGCCCGAGTTCACCACCGACCTCGTGCTCGCCCGCGGCCAGCTCCAGACCGACTGGCCCACCACCGCCCTCGCCCCCCGCTGGCAGGTCCGAGCCGTCCAGGAGGCCGCCCTGCCCGATTCCTCACCCCGCTGGTGGGGCACGGGCAGGCTCGTCGAGTTCGCCGCCTACCTGCCAGACCTGCCCGTCCTGCACCAACTGGTCGCCTCCGTACGGCGCGAGACCTGCCACTGGTGCCGGATGGAGCTCATCGGCGACCGCTGCGGCTTCTGCGCGGCCCCGCTGCCCACGGCCGAACCGGCCCCGGCCACCCCCGCCGGGCACCCCTAGGGGCACGACCACCCCCCCCCGAGGGGGCACCACCACCCCAGCGTCCCCGTCCGTTCCCGTCCACGATCGAGGTTTGTACGGCCATGAACTCCCGCCAGCGCCGTGGTGTCATCCTCCTGCTGCTCTCCGTCCTGTGCGCCCTCGGCGCCTTCGCCGGCGTGCTCTCCGTGATCAGCGACGTGAACTCCAAGGTCGGGCCCGAGGTCACCGCGTACCGCGTCAAGAGCGACATCCGGCCCTACACCCCGCTCGGACCCGGACAGTTCGAGAAGATCACCATGCCCGAGCGCTGGCTTCCGGCCACCGCCGTCACCGACCTCGGCCAGACCGAGGGCAAGATCGCCGTCACCACCCTCGAACGCGGCTCCCTCCTCCAGGCCGACATGATCGTCAAGCGGCCCGCGCTGGAACCCGGCCAGCAGGAGATCGCCATCATGATCGACGCCGCCACCGGTGTGGCCGGCAAGATCACCCCCGGCGCCACCGTCAACATCTACGCCACCTTCGCCGGCGAACGCGGCCGCACGGCCGCCCAGTCCCGGCTGATCGTCGCCGCCGCCCGCGTCCTCGACGTCGGCGAGCTCACCCCGATCAGCGCCTCCCGCGACGACCGCGCCGGCCGCGCCACCGAGGCCGTCCCGATCACCTTCGCCCTCACCACGGCCGACGCCCAGCGCGTGGCCTACGCCGAGTCCTTCGCCGAGCACGTCCGCCTCGCGCTCGTCGCCCCCGGCACCACCACCCCGCCCGACCCGCGCGACCGCACCTACACGCTCGACAAGGACAAGTGAGGCCCGGCCATGCCCACCAGGATCCTTCCGGCCGTCGCCGACCCCGACGCAGCCCGCGCCGTCACCACCCTCATCGGCCAGCTCCCCGACGCCGAACCCGCCGGGCCCGTCACCGACTCCACCCAGCTCGTCGACACCCTCGCCCGGCTCGCCGCCGGATCCCTCGACGAACTGCCCGAGGTCGTCCTCGTCCACGAACGCATCGGACCCGTCCCGGCACTGGAACTCATCCGCGAGGTCGCCCTCCGCTTCCCCGCCGTCGGCGTCGTCCTCATCACCTCCGACGCCAGCCCCGTGCTCTTCTCCGCCGCCATGGACTCCGGCGCCCGCGGCCTCGTCACCCTCCCGCTCGGCTACGAGGAACTCGCCAGCCGCGTCCAGGCCGCCGCCCAGTGGTCCACCGGCGTCCGCCGCCACCTCGGCGGCGGCGCCGACACCTCCACCGGCCCCGGCGGCACCGTCGTCACCGTCAGCGGCGCCAAGGGCGGCGTCGGCGCCACCGTCACCGCCGTCCACCTCGCCCTCGCCGCCCGCGCCTCCGGCCACACCGTCGCCCTCGTCGACATGGACCTCCAGGGCGGCGACATCGCCTCCTACCTCGACGTCCAGTTCCGCCGCTCGCTGGCCGACCTCGCCGCCGTCGACGACATCTCGCCCCGCGTCCTCCAGGACGCCGTCTACGTCCACGAGACCGGCCTCTCCCTGCTCCTCGCCCCCGGCGAGGGCGAACGCGGCGAGGAGGTCACCGACCGCTCCGCCCGCCAGATCGTCAGCGCCCTGCGCGTCCGCCACGAGGTCGTCGTCGTCGACTGCGGCACCCACCTCGACGCGGCCGGCGCGGCGGCGGTCGAGATGGCCGACACGGCCCTGCTGGTGACGACGCCCGACGTGGTGGCGGTACGGGCCGCCAAACGGGTCGTACGGATGTGGGACCGGCTCCAGATCCGCAAACCCGAGGAGAGCACCGTGGTGGTCAACCGCCACCAGCGGTCCACCGAGATCCAGCCCGCGCTCATCCAGAAGATCACCGGCACCCGCATGGCGGGCGTCGCCGTCCCCGCCCACTTCAAGGAGCTCGCCGCCGTCGTCGACGCCGGCCGCCTGCACGACCTCGACGCCCGCTCGACCGTGAAGCAGGCGCTGTGGTCCCTCGCGGGCGAGCTCGGACTGGTGAAGGCCGCCGCCGAACAGGGCCGCGGCCGGGAGCTCGTACGGGCCCCCGACCGCGGCGCGCTGGGGCTTCGGCGGCGCGGGGCGGGGAGACAGTGATGCGCCGGCCGGTCGGGAAGCGCGTGCGCGAGGACGAAGGACAGGTGGCGGTCGAGTTCGTCGGCATGCTGCCGCTCATCCTGCTCACGCTGGTGCTGCTGTGGCAGTGCGTCCTGATCGGCTACACGTACACGCTGGCGGGGAACGCCGCCGACGAGGCCGCGCGGGCCGGGGCGGTGGGCGACGACTGCGGGGCGGCGGGCCGCCGGCACCTCGACGGGGCGTGGGCCTCGGGCGCCACGGTGAGCTGCCCGGAGAGCGGCGGCATGGTGCGCGCGACGGTACGGCTGCGGGTGCCGGTGCTGTTCCCGGGAGCCGTCAGCCTCCCGTTCGACGTCACCGGCGAGGCCGCGGCCGTGTGGGAGGGGGAGCGCCGATGAGGCAGCGGTGGGCGGGGGAGCGGGGCCAGGGCCGGGTCCGGGTCCTGGGGCGAGTCCGGGGCCGGGTCCGGGTCCCGGGACGAGGCCAGGTCCGGGAGCCAGGCCGGGTCCGGGGCCGGGGCCGAGGTGCGGCGCGCGACAGGGGCCAGGTGGCGATCGAGTACCTGGGCTTCCTGCCGCTGCTGCTCCTCATCGGCCTCGTCGGCGTGCAGATGGGCATCATCGCGTACGCCGCCCAGCAGGCGGGCACGGGCGCGCGTGCGGCGGCGCGGGCGGCGAGCGTCGACGACCCCGATGCCGTACCGGACCCGGAGTCGGCCGGGAGGACGGCCATGAGCGGCTGGATCTCCGGCCGGAGCGACGTCCGTGAGGCGGGCGGGGTCGCGACCGTCACCGTACGGATCCCCTCCCTCATCCCCTTCTGGTCCTTCGAGCCCGTGACGAGGACCGCCACCATGCCCGTGCCGGAGTCGGCGTCGAAGGAGGACCAGTCATGAGCCTGCGGGCCCGTATCAGCACCCCCGACGACAACCGGGCGGGCGGCGGACGCGAGGACGGCCATCTCGTCGCGTCCTTCCGCGCCAAACTCCTGGAGGAGATCGACCTCACCGAGATGTCCGCGCTCGCCGCCGCCGAGCGGCGGGCCCGTCTGGAGCGCGTCCTCGGCCACATCATCAGCCGCGAGGGGCCCGTCCTCTCCACCGCCGAACGCGCCCAGCTGATCCGCCGGGTCGTCGACGAGGCCCTCGGCCTCGGCGTGCTCGAACCCCTCCTCGAAGACGCCTCCATCACCGAGATCATGGTCAACGGCCCCGACCAGATCTACATCGAGCGGGCGGGCCGCGTGGAACTCCTCCCGCTCCGCTTCGCCTCCCACGACCAGCTGATGCAGACCATCGAGCGGATCGTGTCCACCGTCAACCGGCGCGTGGACGAGTCGAACCCCATGGTCGACGCCCGCCTGCCCTCCGGCGAACGCGTCAACGTCATCATCCCGCCGCTGTCCCTCACCGGCGCCACGCTCACCATCCGCCGCTTCCCCCGCGCCTACACCCTGCACGAGATGCTCGGCCTCGGCTCCCTCGACGAGCAGATGCTGCTCCTGCTGTCCGGGCTCGTCCAGGCCAAGTTCAACATCATCGTCTCCGGCGCCACCGGCACCGGGAAGACCACCCTGCTCAACGCCCTGTCCGGGCTCATCCCCGACGGCGAGCGGGTCATCACCATCGAGGACTCCGCCGAACTCCAGCTCCAGCAGTCCCATGTGATCCGCCTGGAGGCCCGGCCGCCGAACATCGAGGGCCGCGGCCAGGTCACCATCCGCGACCTCGTGCGCAACTCCCTGCGCATGCGCCCCGACCGCATCGTCGTCGGCGAGGTCCGGGGCGGCGAGACCCTCGACATGCTCCAGGCCATGTCCACCGGCCACGACGGCTCGCTCGCCACCGTCCACGCCAACTCCGCCGAGGACGCCCTCATGCGCCTCCAGACCCTCGCCTCCATGTCGGAGGTCAAGGTTCCCTTCGAGGCGCTGCGCGACCAGATCAACAGCGCCGTCGACGTCCTCGTCCAGCTCACCCGCCACCCCGACGGCACCCGCAGGATCACCGAGATCGCGATCCTCGCCTCCCACGGCCGCGAGCGCTACCTCCTCGCCACCGTCTGCCGCTTCGACGCCCGGCCGGTCGCCGCCGACGGCCGGGTGCACGGCGCGTTCACGTACCACCCGCTGCCGCGCCGCGTCGCCGACCGGCTGTACCTGGCGGGCCAGCCCATCCCGCAGGCCTTCGGCGTGGCCGCGACCGACGCACAGCTCGCCGTGCGGGAAGCGAAGTAGGGGGAAACGCCACCGTGAATCCGACACTGCTCACCGTGGGCGCGGCCCTGATCGCCGGCGTCCTCGCCGTGATCGGCGTCCAGCTCTACGCGAGCGGGGCCGCCCAGCGGGCAGCGCTGATCGCCCGCCTGTCGCAGACCGCGGGCGAGGGGGACGAGGGCGGCACCGGACGGCGCGGGCGCCTGTTCCGCGGCCTCGACCGGCGCCTTCGCCGCACCGCCTTCGGGCGCAGGCTGGAACTGCGCATCTCCGCCACGGGTCTCGCGGTCACCCCGGGCGAGTTCGTCGTCGCCATGGCGGTGACGGTCACCGCCCTGTGGATCACCGGGCAGGCGCTGCTCTCCCCGTTCTTCGGGCCGCTGTGCGGCTTCCTCGGCCTGTGGGTGGCCCTGGGCTTCCTCAACTGGCAGCGGCAGAAACGCATCGAGAAGTTCATCAACCAGCTCCCGGAGCTCTCCCGCATCCTCGCCAACGCCACCCAGGCCGGCCTCGCCCTGCGCATGGCCCTCGCCCTCGCCGCCGACGAACTGGACGCGCCCGCGGGTGACGAGCTGGAGCGGGTCGCCCAGCAGCTCGCCGTCGGCAGCTCCGTCGACGACGCCCTCGGCGAGCTCGCCGAACGCCTCCCGTCCCGCGAACTCGTCGTCCTCGTCACCACCCTGGTCCTCGCCAACCGGGCCGGCGGCACCGTCGTCTCCTCGCTGCGCAACCTCACCGAGACCCTGGAGGCACGCAAGGAGACCCGGCGCGAGGTCCGCACCCAGCTCTCGCAGGTCAGCCTGACGGCGTACGCGGTGCCGGTCATCGGCGTCGGCTCGCTGCTGCTCATCGACAACATGCAGCCCGGCGCCCTGGACCGGATGACCGGCTCGGCCGCCGGACAGATCGCGGTCATGGTGGCCTTCGTGCTGTACGCGGTGGGCTTTGTCGTCATCCGCCGCCTCGCGAAGATCGACGTGTAGGGGGCCGTCATCGTGGAACTGCTGCTCGCACTCCTCGCCGGCCTCGCCGTCGCCGGCTTCTGCTACGGGCTCCGCCTCTACCGGGCCGACGCCAAGCTCCCGAGCGACCTCCAACTCGCCCTGGAGGTCGGCGCCACCCGTACCGGCGCCGTCGACTCCGCCGTCGACCGGCTCGGCATGCGCTGGTCACCGGCCGTCCTGCGGCTCATGGGGCCCAAGCGGGTGGACTCCGTGCGCCGCCGCATCGACCTCGCGGGCAACCCCGGCGGCCTGACGATCGACCGCTACGGGGCGAGGCGGGCGGTCTACGGCTTCCTCGGCGGCCTCGGGGGACTGCTGATGCTCGGCCGCGGCTCGGTCCTCGTCGCGCTGCTGCTGTTCGCCTTCGGCGCCTTCTGGACGGAGGTCGGCATCTGGTCGGCGGTCCGGATCCGCAAGGACCAGATCGAACGCACCCTGCCGGACTTCCTCGACGTCCTCGCCGTCGTCGTCTCGGCGGGCCTCGGCTTCCGGCAGGCGCTGGAACGCGTCGCCGAGCGGTACGAGGGGCCGTGGGCCGACGAACTGCGCATCACCCTGCGCCAGATGGACATGGGCGTCAGCCGCCGCGAGGCCTTCGACGCGCTGCGCCGCCGCAACGACTCCGAGCAGGTCGCCCAGTTCGTCACCGCCCTCCAGCAGGGCGAGGAGCTCGGCGCCCCGATCGTCGACACCCTGATCCAGATCGCCGACGACATGCGGCGCACCGACGCCCAGAACGCGCGCAGGAAGGCCGCGAAGGCCGTGCCCAAGGCCACGATGGTCATCACCACGCTGATGGTCCCGGCCACGATGATCCTGCTCGGGGCGGGCCTGTTCCTCGGCACGGGCACCGATTTCGGCTCGATCACGGGCGAATGAGGGCGATGGCGATGCTGAGAGTCCTGGTGGCGACCGACAACCCGGTGGTACGGGCGGGCCTGGCGGTGCTGCTGGGCGCGCACCGGGACATCGAGGTGCGGGCGACGACCCGCCACCTTCCACCCGAGGCCGTCCGCCCCGCCCCCGACCTGATCGTCCTCGACGGCCCGCCGTCCGCCGCCCGCACCCTGGAGACCCTGGCCCCGGTCCTCCTCCTCACCCACACCCGGGCCCGGGGCACGGGCTGCGCGCAGCCGGCCCAGCTGGTCCACGGGGAGTTCGACGAGGAGGAGCTGATCGCCGCGGTGCGTGCGACTGCACATGCTGGCGGTGCGTCAACTGTCTCGAATATACTCCGTTTCAGAAACCCGTCTTCGCGAGTGCAACGCTTCGGTCTGAGCGCGAGGGAGGTGGAGGTGATGAACCTGATCGCCTCGGGCATGACCAACCAGCAGATCGCCGCCACCTGCTCCATCACCGAGAAGACGGTCAAGAACCACATCAACCGCATCTTCGCCAAACTCCACAGCACCACCCGCGGCGAGGCGATCGCCTCCTGGCTCGGCACGAGGACGGCGTCATGACGCCCCCGCCCCCGCCTCCGCTCACACCCCGTCATTGGGCCTACGGACCCTGTGATTCCCACCCCCTCCGGGCGTACCCTGCCCGCGTCGCCGTACACGGAGGGGAACACCATGAACGACGCGCTGCTGAGGGCCCTGACCAAGGCCAGGGTGCACGCGGGCAGTTGGGCCACGAGGCACGAGACCCGGCGCGACCGCGGGCAGACGGCGGTGGAGTACCTGGGGATCATCGTGGTGGTGGTGGCGATCGTGGTGGCGATCACCGGCACGGACATCGGCCAGAACATCAAGGATGCGATCACGCGGAAGATCGCCAGCCTGACCGGTGGCGGCGGTTCCTAACCCTGAGCGGCCGACAGGGTGACCTCGGCCAGGCCTTTCCTGTCTACGTCGCGGTCATGGCCGGATTGCTTTTCCTCGTATTTGTCTACTTCGTCGTGGGGCAGGCAGCGGTGACACGCAGCGGAGGTCAAACCGCCGCCGACGCCGCCGCACTTGCCGCGGCGCAGGACGCACGGGAGCAACTCCGGGACGGTTGGCTGGAGGTGGTCACGGACCCGGACGCATGGAGTGGCTTTCTCAACGGTACGGATTACGTTCCGGAGCTTTCCTGCGAGCGGGCGGCCGAGTTCGCGGCGGAGAACCGCGCAGAACTGCTTGCCGGCGGATGCACGGCACGCCGGTCCGGTGGGGAAGAAGAGTTCCGCGTGCAGATTCGGACGCTCGACGCGGTGGGCAGTTCGCTCATACCAGGCACGGAAGATCAGCACGCCGTGGCCACAGCGACGGCTGTCCTCGAACCTCGCTGCTCCTTTGACGCGCCCGAGCCGACCCCGCCGCCCACGGCAGACACGCCCACGCCAACGAATTCGGCTACACCCGAGCCGACTCCCACGCCCAGCCCCGAACCGGAACCGATCACCGGCCTTGTCTGTGACGGCGTCGAGTGGACGATCGACCCCGAAGATCCGCGGCTGCCGGATGCGGCCGATCTCTTTACCGTCCGACTGGTCGACTGACGAGCGAAGGACCCTGATTCCATGAGTGTGAGGCACATGAAGAAGGCCGGCAGAGGAATGGCCTCGGTGGCCATGGCGGCCGGCCTTGTCATCGGCCTTGCCGGCTGCGGCCAGGAGGAGAAGCCGCCGCAGGACAAGCCGACGACGACCAGCAGCGCCGACAAAGGCAGTACGGGAAGCGCCCGGCCGCAATCGGAGGCGCCGACCGAGCCCATCGCCGTCCTCAAGGGGCAGGAAGGCCTTGAACTCTCCGTCCACTCGGCGACACGGGACGAGGGGGGCTTCATCACGGTCAAGGGCGAGCTGAAGAACACCTCGGACGACGTCGCCGTCATCTCCTCTCACCTCAGCGGCGATGAGACGGAGATCGTCAAGCACGGCAACTCCCTTGGAGGCGCCACCCTTCTCGACTCCACTGGCAAGAAGCGCTACTACGTCCTTCGCGACACCGATGGTCGTCCCCTCACCACCACGCGTCTCTCCACCTTGGCCGCCGGAGCGGAAACGCCCGTCTTCATGCAGTTCCCCGCCCCACCCCCCACCACCACCGCCGTCTCGCTCCAACTCCCCACCTTCGACCCCGCCACCATCAAGCTCTCCTGAGGGCGCAGCCATGACGACGACACCCCGCCGCCTCGCCGCCCTCACCGTCACGGTGCTCCTCCTCGGGGGAGGTGCCGGTATCGCCCGTGCCGATGATCCGCCCGGGTCGACGTCGGTCGGCGCGCCGCCGCCCGCCATCGACGCGGAGTCGCCCGCGCTGATGCTGCCCGACGGCGCCACGCTCGCCCCCGCGAAGGTCCTCGACATCAAGCAGATCGTCGAGGAGGAGGGCGGCGAGCAGCGCCGGGAGGACACCAATGTGGACGTCACGTTCGCCCTGCAGGCCGAGGTGCTGTTCCCCAAGGACAGCGCCAAGCTCAGCCCCGCCGCCACGGCCCGGATCGCCGCCATCGCCGCGGAGATCAACAAGCAGGGGGCCGGCCGCGTCCGGGTGTTCGGGTTCACCGACGACCTGGGGACGTACGAGCACGGGCTGAAGCTCTCCAAACAGCGCGCCGATGCCGTGCAGCAGGTGCTGGCCAGGGACCTGGACCCGGGGACGACCTTCGACATCCGCGGATACAGCGAGGACTATCCGATCGCCGACAACGCGACCGAGGAGGGCCGGAAGAAGAACCGCCGCGTCGAGGTCTCCTTCCCCCGTACCTCAGGCGGGTGAGCCAGGGGGCGCACCCGCCTGCGCGACCAGGGGCGACAGCGTGGCGAGGGCCGCCCGGACCGTGGTCGTCATCCGGTCGGGGCGGGTGAAGACCTCGTGGGCCGTGAACCGCAGGACGCGGCGCACCCCCGGGCAGTTCTGCAGCTCGTTGAAGCGGCGGACGTCGCGCTCGTGGGCCTCGCGGGTGCCGTGGTAGGCGAAGCCCTCGATCTTGACGACCAGTCCGGCGGCCCGGAAGTAGAAGTCGGGACGCAGGGGCCGGCCATCGAGGGTGTGCAGGGTCGGCTGGACCTCCGGGTGCAGGGCCGCGTCGCGCATCCGCAGGCGGGCGACCGTCTCGGCGGGGGAGCCGGAGCCCGGCACGGCGAGGGGCAGCCAGCGGCGGGCCGCCGGGCCTCCCGGGCAGCGGGGCGCGGCCAGTTCGGCGGCCAGGTCCTCGACCCGGACGAGCGGGACGCGGCGCAGGCCGCCGACGAAGCGGTGGGACAGCGCCGAGTCGGCGACGACCACGGCGGCCTCCCGGCTGGCGGCCGCCCGTATCAGGTCGCCGACCGTCCGCGCCGGACTCGTCACCCTGAGCCCGCGCCGCAGCGAACAGTCACGGTCCGTCAGCCGGGTCGTGCCGTACACCCGTATCCGCCCGCCGGCCGCATGCCCTCCCCGGCCACGGGGGTCCGCGAAGTCCAGGGCGTCCGCCTCCCCCCGTCCCTCCGCGAGCAGTTCGATGCGGTGCAGCGCCGCCGCCGTGCGGTGGCTGCACACCAGCTCAGGCCGCAGCAGCTGGACCGCCCTGGCCCGCAGCCGCCAGTCCACCTCCTTCCCCGGGACCGCCCACGCGCCCCGGCAGATCCGCTGCCACCCGTCCCCGCGCAACCGCCCGGCCAGCCGGCTCCACGGCCAGCCCGCCGCGAGCGCCCACACCGTGAGCAGCACCCCGCCCCTGGCGAGCATCATCAACTCGTACATACGAGCAACGATCCACGGAAGAGCGACAGTTCGCACCCCCTGTGGAAAACCCGTCGAAAGAGCCCGTCAGGAAAGCGCAAAAGCGGCGGGGCGGGCACGGGGCGAGGAGCATCCTGATCCCGCCTACCGTCCTTCCCCGCTTCCGGAACTGGGCAGCCCATGACGACCACCCCGGCCCCCACCACCCCGACCCCGACCACCCCGGCCCCCACCACCCCGACCCCGACCACCCCGACCACCCCGCCCCGCACCACCCCCAACTCGGCGCCCGCCCCCAGCGTCCAGCTGGTCAACGACCTCGTCGCCCGTATCCCCACCCTCCGCGCCGCGTACGACTCCCACGTCCTCACCCAGGGCGGTGTCCTGCCGCACGTCTTCTTCTGGGACGTCGTCCAGGGGACCGTCCGCGCGTACCTGGGACAGGAAGGGAGCGCGGCCGACTGGCAGAGCACGCTCGACTTCCTGGAGGAGCAGAGCCGCCGGGGCGACGTCGGCGTCGACGAGGTGATCGTCACCTCCTTCCTCGGTGATCTGCCGCACCGGGGCGAGCCGGGGTACGGGATCGTCCGGCAGCTGGGGCCGGTCATGGCCGCCAGGTTCCTGCGCCTGCGCCCCGGCGGCTGATCGTCCGGACGTCCGGCCGATAATCGAGCACATGTCCCGCGCCACCCCCGCCCCGCCGCCGTCGGCCGCGCCATCGACCGAATCGGAGGCGACCGAATCGGAGGCGACCGTCTCGCAGGCGACCGACTCGCGGGCGACCGCCCCGCCCTGGGCCGCCCTCGGCGGCTACGCCGCCACCCGCCTGCTCGGTCTCGCCGTCCTCGCCGCCGTCGCCGCGGCCACCGGCAAGGACGGGCTGCACCGGCTCTCGAGGCGCTGGGACGCGGTCTGGTACGTGCGGATCGCCGAGCACGGTTACGGCTACGAGGTCACCCTGCCCGACGGCGCCGTCCACGCCGACCTCGCGTTCTTCCCGCTGCTCCCGGCCCTGGAGCGGGGCCTGTCCGCCGCTCTCCCGGTCGACGCGGCGACCGCCGGGCTGCTGATCTCATGGACCGCATCGCTCGCCGCCGCGTGGGGCATCCACGCCGTCGGCACGCAGGTGGCCGGGCCGCGCGCCGGGGTGGTGCTCGCGGTGCTGTGGGGGGTGTACCCGACGGCGTTCGTGCAGTCGATGGCGTACACGGAGACCCTGTTCACCGCCCTCGCCGCCTGGTCGCTGTGGGCCGTGCTGCGCGACCGCTGGGTCCTCGCGGGCGCGCTGTGCGTGCTCGCCGGCCTCACCCGGCCGACGGCCGCCGCGCTGATCGCCGCGATCGGGATCACCGCCCTCGTCACCGTGGTCCGGGAGCGCGGGCTGCGGGCCCGCGTCGCCGCCGGCGTCCTGCTCGCCCCGCTGGGCTGGCTCGGTTACGTCGTCTACGTGGGCGTCCGTCAGGGCAGCCCCACCGCCTACTTCGACGTGCAGGCCGCCTGGGGCAACTCCGTCGACGGCGGTGTCGCCCTCGCCCTGTTCATCGCCGGTCTGCCGTGGCCCGCCGCCCTCGGGCTGTGCGCGGCGCTCGCGCTGCTCGCCTGGCTGATCGTCCTGTGCGTACGGCAGCGCCAGCCGCTGCCGCTGCTCGTGTACACGCTCGGCGTCGTCCTCGTCTCCCTCATCGGCGCCGCCTACTTCGGCTCCCGGCCGCGCCTGATGATGCCCGCGTTCGGACTGCTCCTGCCGCCCGCGGTGGCCCTGGCCCGGCTCCGTACCCGCGCGGCGGCGCCCGTCCTGGCCGCCCTGGCGCTCGCCTCCGCCGCCTACGGGGCGTTCACGCTCCTCGGCTCGGGCCCTCCGTGAGTCCGGACGGGCGTTCCGTGAGCCCGCCTGCGCTGTCCTCGCCCCCGCCCTCCGTGAGCCCGCCTCCGCTCTCCTCGCCCCCGCCCTCCGTGAGCCCGGACCGGCCTTCCGCGAGCCCCGCCCCGCCCGCCCCGCCCTCCTCCGCCAGGACCGAGACCCGTACGCCCGGCCGCAGACCCCAGCCGGCCATCGCGCCGCCCGCCGCCTCCAGGACGTGACGGCCGCGCCACCGGATCATGCCGAGCCGGCCCGGCCGCATGGTGACCACGTCGAGGACGGTCCACGAGCGGTCGAGGTAGGCGACGTCGATGGTGAAGCGCATGCCGAAGGTGTGGACGCTGTTGGTCGGGGTGATCAGCAGCGCGCCGTCGAGGCCGTCGCGGCCCAGGAGCCCGCGCCGCCGGGCCCGGTAGGAGGCCGCGACCTCCAACGGCACCCGCCCGGCCGGAGCCTCCAGCCAACCGCCGCCATCCCGCAAGGCCCGCCTGGCCCGCCGCCTGGACCACCCGGCCCGCCCACCACCGCCATCCCGCCAGCGCCAGACCCGCGAGACCCGGGCGGAGCCCCCGCTCCCCGCAGCCCGCCGAGCCCTCCCCGTACTCCCCGCGCCCCCCGAACTCCCCGTACTCCCCATGGACCCGACCCTAGCCCTAGGGTCGCCCCGTGGACGCCCTGTCGATCGCCTTCGTCAGCGCCGCCGCCCTGTGGGGCGCGGCGGCCGGGCTGCTCGTGCCCCGGGCCGCGTACCGGCTGTCCGTCGCCCCCGACGAGCCCTGGCGCTCCCACTGCCCCGCGGGCCACGCCTTCGCCGGGCCGGCCCGCGGCTGGCTGGGCGGGCCGGGCCGGGCCGGCTGTGCCACGACCTCCGCACCGCTCGCCGCGCCGCTGGTCACCGCGCTCGCCTGCGCCGCGCTCGCCGCGGCCACCGGCGTGCCCCGGCCCGAGCTGCTGGTCTGGCTGCTCGCCGCCCCCTTCGGCACCCTCCTCGCCTGTGTCGACGTGCGCGTCCACCGGCTGCCCGACCGGCTGACCCTGCCGCTCGCCGCCGCGTTGCCGCTGCTCCTCGCGGCCGTCGCGCCGCTCCCGTACGCGGCGGGGTCCTGGTCGCACAGCCTGCTCGGCGCGCTCGTGCTCGGCGGCGGCTATCTGCTGCTGTTCCTGCTCCACCCGAACGGCATGGGCTTCGGCGACGTGAAGCTGGCCGTGCCGATCGGGGCGGCCCTCGGCTGGTACGGCTGGGGCGTGCTGTTCGCCGGGGCCTTCGCCGGTTTCCTCCTCGGCGCGCTGTACGGGCTCGGGCTCGTCGTCACCCGGCGCGCGGCGCGCGACGCCGCGATCCCCTTCGGGCCGTTCATGCTCGTCGGCGCGCTCCTCGGGCTGCTGCTCGGCGCGTTCACCGCCCTGCCCTGAACGGACCGCTCTAGCATCACGCCATATGCGGACAATCGCTGAGAAACCGTCACCAAATCGACAGGAAGCGGCGCTCCCCGACCCGCCCGCCCCCGCGTACGCGCCCCTCGCCCGGCACCTCCCCTGGGCCTGGGCCGCCGCCCTGTGCCTGCTGTACGCCACCGTCGCCGTACGCCGCCATCTCCTCCTGCGGACCACCGGCTACGACCTCGGCATCTTCGAGCAGGCCGTCCGCGCCTACGCCGAGCTCCGCGCCCCCGTCGTCCCCCTGCGCGGAGAGGGCTTCAACCTCCTCGGCGACCACTTCCACCCCCTCCTCGCCGTCCTCGCCCCGCTCTACCGCCTGGCGCCCTCCCCGCTCACCCTGCTCGTCGCCCAGTCCGCGCTCCTCGCGCTCGCCGCCGTCCCCCTGGTCCGCTGGGCGCTGCGCGTCGTCGGCCGCCGCGGCGCCCATGCCATCGCCGTGGGATACGGGCTGAGCTGGGGCATCGCCTCCGCCGCCGCCTTCGACTTCCACGAGGTCGCGCTCGCCGTACCGCTGCTCGCCTTCGCCCTGGAGGCCCTCGGCCGCCGGCGCTGGCGGGCGGCCGTCGCCTGGGCCGCGCCGCTGCTGCTCGTCAAGGAGGACCTGGGCCTCACCCTCGCCGCCATCGGCGCGTACGTCGCCTGGAAGGGCCCGCGCCGGCTCGGCATCGCGACCGCCGCCGCCGGGGTCCTCGGCTCGTTCTTGCAGATCAAGGTGCTGCTGCCCGCCCTCGCCCCCACCGGCGGCTACGTCCACGGCGGCAACCTGGCCGCCGGCCACGACTCCCTGCTGTCCGCGCTCGCCCACGCCCCGCTGGACCTGCTGCGCCCGGAGATCAAGGCGACCATGCTCGTGCTGGTCTTCGCCCCGTCCGCGCTGCTCGCCCTGCGCTCCCCGCTCGCCCTGATCGCCCTGCCCACCCTGGGCTGGCGGCTGGCCTCGGAGAACGGCTTCCACTGGGGCACGGCGTTCCACTACAGCGCGGTCCTCATGCCCGTCGTCTTCGCCGGGCTCCTCGACGTCCTCGGCCGGGAGAACAACCGCCGCAACGTCCGTGCCGCCCTCGCCACCGTCCTCGCCGTGACCGCCGCCCTCGTCCCCTCCTTTCCGCTGGCCCAGGTCGCCCAGCGGGCCACCTGGCGCACCACCGGGCACGTGGAGGCCGCGCGGGCGCTTCTCGCGCGGATCCCGGACGGCGCGACCGTCGCCGCATCGAACCGGCTGGCGCCCCAGCTCACCTCACGCTGCACGGTCGTCCTCTTCCCGACCTTCCCGGTCGCCGGGCGGCTCTACGAGCCGGGCCGCAAGGACCTGCCGCCGCCCACCGCCGAGTGGATCGTCCACGACGCCGAGGCGCCCGAGGCCTGGCCGTACCCGAAGGGCCACTGGCCCTACCCCCTGGAGCAGCAGCGGGCGGAGCTGCGGGCGGCCCGGGAGAGGCACGGCTACGAGGTCGTGGCCGTACGCGACGGAATCACCCTCCTGCACCGCACCCCCGCGCCCCGCCCCACCGCCACCGGCCCCGCGCCCCGCCCCACCGGCCCCGCCCGCCCCCACACCGATCCGAGCGGCCCCCGCCCCGCTCCGGCCCGCCCGTGAGCCGCGTCGCCGCGTCAACCGGGCGAGCGGGCGGGGGTCCCCCGTCGGGGGTACGGAATCCGCCGCCACGCCCGGGCGCAAACCCGCCACGGGGCACTACAACCCTTGTGCCGCCTGGGCTCCGGCGAATCCGACGGCGTCCGATCGGCGCGGGTGGCACCCAGCACGACTAATGAAGGGTTATGGTGGAAACCCCCCCTCGGGCCGGTCCGTATCCCCCCCACGGACCGGCCCGTTTTCTTTTCTCCGGCTCCCCGGTTCTTCCTTCTCCAACTCCCCGGAGAGGCCGAGGCCTCAGCCCCGCCCGGCCCAGATGTTGGTGCCCGCCGTGTCGACGGCGAAGGAGTCGATCTCCTTCAGCTCCTCCTCCGTCAGCGGCGCCCCGGCGAGCGCCGCCACGTTCTCCTCCAGCTGCGCCACGCTCGACGCGCCGATCAGGGCCGAGGTCATCCGCTCGTCGCGCAGCACCCACGTCAGGGCCAGCTGGGCGAGCGACTGCCCGCGCCGCCGCGAGATGTCCGCGAGACCGCGCAGACGGCGCAGCACCTCGTCGGAGAGCAGGTTCGGGTCGAGGGACTTGCCCTGGGTGGCCCGGGAGCCCTCGGGAATGCCCTGGAGGTACTTGTCGGTGAGCAGGCCCTGCGCCAGCGGCACGAAGGAGATGCAGCCCATCCCGGCCGCCTCCAGCGTGTCGAGGAGGTTGTCCTCCTCCGTCCACCGGTTGATCATCGAGTACGAGGGCTGGTGGATCAGGGCCGGGACGCCCATCTCCTTCAGGATCCGCGCGGCCTCGGCGGTCTGCTCACTGGTGTACGAGGACACGCCCACGTACAGCGCCTTGCCCTGCTGCACGGCGGAGGCCAGCGCCCCCATCGTCTCCTCGAGCGGGGTGTGCGGGTCGAAGCGGTGCGAGTAGAAGATGTCGACGTAGTCGAGGCCCATCCGCTTCAGGGAGGCGTCGAGCGAGGACATCAGATACTTGCGCGAGCCCCATTCGCCGTAGGGCCCCGGGTGCATCAGATAGCCGGCCTTGGTCGAGACGATCAGCTCGTCGCGGTACGGCGCGAAGTCCTGGGCGAAGATCTTGCCGAAGTTCAGCTCGGCGGAGCCGGGCGGCGGCCCGTAGTTGTTGGCCAGGTCGAAGTGGGTGACGCCCAGGTCGAAGGCGCGGCGCAGGATCGCGCGCTGCGAGTCGAGGGTCCGGTCGTCGCCGAAGTTGTGCCACAGGCCCAGCGAGATCGCGGGCAGCTTCAGTCCGCTGCGGCCGGTGCGCCGGTACTCCATGGAGTCGTAGCGGTCCTCGGCGGCGCGGTAGAGGAGGGAATCAGTCACGTATCTCTGCTTATCACGGACTTGTGACAGTCCCGGGCTGGGAGCCGGTCACCCCTGCGCAGTAATGTGGCGGCTTCGGGGGCCGACACTGCATGGAGGGGTAAAGAACAGTGAACCTGCGCGACCTGGTGTACGGGCTCTACGCACGCCGGGTGGAAGGCCGACTCGATCACGCCCAGGTGCCCAAGCACATCGGTGTCATCCTCGACGGTAACCGGCGCTGGGCCAAGGCCTCCGGCGGCACCCCGGAGCAGGGTCATAAGGCAGGCGCGGACAAGATCCAGGAGCTGCTCGGCTGGTGTGCCGAGACCGACGTCGAGGTCGTCACGCTCTGGATGCTCTCCACCGACAACCTGAACCGCCCCGAGGAGCAGCTGGTCCCGCTGCTCGCCATCATCGAGGACGCGGTGCGGGCGCTCGCCGCCGACGGCCGCTGGCGGGTCCACCACGTCGGCACCCTCGACCTGCTCCCCGCGCGCACCCAGTCCGTCCTGAAGGAGGCCGAGCAGGCCACCCTGGACAACACGGGGATACTCGTGAACGTCGCCGTCGGCTACGGCGGCCGGCAGGAGATCGCCGACGCGGTCCGCTCGCTGCTCCTGGAGCACGCCGAGCGCGGCACCAGCTTCGAGGAGCTCGCGGAGACCATCGACGTCGAGCACATCTCCGAGCACCTCTACACCCGCGGCCAGCCCGACCCGGACCTGGTGATCCGCACCAGCGGCGAGCAGCGCCTGTCCGGTTTCATGCTGTGGCAGAGCGCCCACTCGGAGTACTACTTCTGCGAGGTGCACTGGCCGGCCTTCCGCAAGGTCGACTTCCTGCGCGCGCTGCGCGACTACGCGGCCCGGCACCGCCGCTTCGGCAGCTGAGCCCGCGCCGCCCCCTCCGACCCTCGCCGAGCCACCTCGCCGAGCCACCTTCGGCGCCCCCGCCGGGCCCGCTCCGGCGCCCCCCGGGTCCCTGAGGGGCCTCTGACGGACCCCCTCGGACCCCCGGCCGGCACACCGCCCGGCCCTCTGGCCGGCCCCTGGCATCTCCCGTCACCCTCCGTTCATGAACACGCCGTCATATGCCATGGCATGACGGGGTGTGCGGAAGGGCATATCCCCAGTGAAGTGAGCGGCACGGAGACCGCCACCCGGGAGGCCCTTTGCACCAGGACGACCGTGCGGGACACGCACGGACGAAGCGGAGGGCCGGCGCTCGGCCCGCGCATCGTGGCCAGAGCCCGGTCCCATTCCGCCGCGACACCGGTTCCGCGTCCCGTGGAGCCGTCGCACCCCGCCCTCACAGGGGTCCTCGAAGGGGGTCTGTCCTTCCGTGGTGACCAGCACTAAGCGCCGCTTGTCCGACAGGCGCACCTATGTTCTCGACACCAGCGTCCTGCTGGCCGACCCCAGCGCGATGTCCCGCTTCGAGGAGCACGAAGTGGTGCTTCCCATCGTCGTGGTGACCGAGCTGGAGGCCAAGAGGCACCACCCCGAGCTCGGTTACTTCGCCCGGCAGGCCCTGCGCCTCCTCGACGACTTCCGGGTCCGCTACGGACGCCTCGACGCCCCGCTCCCCATCGGGGACCTGGGCGGCACCCTGCGTGTCGAGCTCAACCACTCGGACCCCGGCGTCCTGCCGGCCGGCTACCGGCTGGGGGACAACGACTCGCGGATCCTCGCGGTCGCGCGCAACCTGCAGGCGGAGGGGTACGACGTCACGGTCGTCTCCAAGGACCTGCCGCTGCGGATCAAGGCCTCCTCGGTCGGGCTCCTCGCGGAGGAGTACCGGGCGGAGCTGGCCATCACGGACTCCGGCTGGACCGGAATGTCCGAAGTCTCTCTTGCCGCCGACCAGATCGACCTCCTGTACGACCAGGAGACGCTCTACGTGCCGGAGGCGGCCGAGCTGCCGGTGCACACCGGTCTCGTCCTGCAGTCCGAGCGCGGCAAGGCGCTCGGCCGGGTCACCGCCGACGGGAGCGTACGGCTGGTGCGGGGCGACCGGGAGGCCTTCGGCATCCGCGGCCGCAGCGCCGAGCAGCGGATCGCGCTCGACCTGCTGCTCGACCCGGACGTCGGCATCGTCTCCATGGGCGGCCGGGCCGGCACCGGAAAGTCGGCACTGGCGCTGTGCGCGGGCCTGGAGGCGGTCCTGGAGCGCCGTCAGCACCAGAAGGTGATGGTCTTCCGTCCCCTCTACGCGGTCGGCGGGCAGGAGCTCGGCTATCTCCCCGGCACCGAGGCCGAGAAGATGAGCCCCTGGGCCCAGGCCGTCTTCGACACGCTGTCGGCCGTGGCGAGCCGCGACGTGATCGAGGAGGTGCTCGGCCGCGGCATGCTGGAGGTGCTGCCGCTCACCCACATCCGGGGCCGCTCGCTCCACGACGCCTTCGTCATTGTGGACGAGGCCCAGTCCCTGGAGCGGAACGTACTGCTGACCGTTCTGTCCCGGATCGGCGCGAACTCCCGGGTGGTCCTGACCCATGACGTCGCCCAGCGCGACAACCTGAGGGTGGGCCGGTACGACGGAGTCGTCGCCGTGGTCGAGAAGCTGAAGGGCCATCCGCTCTTCGCGCACGTCACACTCACCCGCTCCGAGCGCTCGCAGATCGCCGCGCTCGTGACCGAAATGCTGGAGGACGGCCACATCTGACCGATTTCTGAGCCCCGTTGGCGCCGCCCGGCAAAGCGCGAGAGCTTAGCCGGGCGGCGCCGCGCTGTCCCCGGTATGCGCCAAATCCCGTGGGTCCACACCGGTGTGAGCTTTCACACGCAACGTGGAATTGCCTCGCGGCGTCGACGTCCGGCAGAGTCTTGCTTCCGTCAGGCCCCGCATACGGCACACGTGCACCCTCAGGGGTGCGGCACCTCACAACTCAACAGCCGTTCGCCGTATGCCGCCCACAGCACCACGGGCCCGTGTCTTCAGTGACCCATGCAGTCGAAGACCAGCGCCAGGGGCACGATTTCGCCCGCTTGGTCACCTGTGCGGGCGATGCTGGAAGGAAACCGTGTGAGCCGGATCTCGGTCCGGGGATTCGCGGTGGCTTCGGCCACTGCGGTCACCACTGTCGGCGCCGTCGTCGGCGTTGCCTCGGGCAACGCGGCGCAGCCCTCGGACGACAACTTCGAGGCCACCGCGGCCGACACCACCCTGCTCGCGGACATCCCCGCGGGCGAGCAGGCCCAGGTACAGGTCTCCTCCCTCACGGAGCAGGCCGACGTCCAGGCCGCCGCCGCCGACTCCCTCGCGCGCAAGTCCGCCGAGGAAGCCGCCCGCATCCAGGCCGCCAAGGACGCCGAGGCCAAGAAGAAGGCCGCCGACAAGGCGGAGAAGGAGCGCAAGGAGGCCGCCGAGCGCGCCAACCGCGACTCCCTGCGGGACGCGTCGAGCTTCTCCGCCCAGGGCTCGTACACCATCGCCGAGGTCAAGGCCATCGCCCGCCAGATGATCCCGGCGGACCAGTTCCAGTGCTTCAGCAACATCGTGGACCACGAGTCCGGCTGGAACTACCGGGCCACCAACCCCTCCTCGGGCGCCTACGGTCTCGTCCAGGCCCTCCCCGGCTCGAAGATGTCCTCGGCCGGAGCCGACTGGCGGACCAACCCGGCCACCCAGATCAAGTGGGGCCTCAGCTACATGGACGGCCGTTACGGCAGCCCCTGCGGCGCCTGGTCGTTCTGGCAGGCCAACCACTGGTACTAGCCACCGGCAGTCAACTTCGCGAAGCCCCTCGCCGTCCTTCGGTGGGGGGCTTCACGCGTGCGTGGGGTAGGTTCGGGGACCCGAAGGGGGAGAGGGAAGAGCATGTCGAGACTGCCACGATGGCTGCACCGGCTGGGCCAGAGTCTCAGCCGCGTGGGCGAACGCCTTGACGAACGCCGGGCGGAAGCCGAGCGCGACGACCCCATCGGCCCGCCGTACGCCACCCCCACCCCCGCTCCCGCCCCCACCCCCGAACCGGCACCGCGCCCCGCAGGGAAGACCGCCCCCGCCTCGGAGGCGGCGGAACCGGCCCCCGGCCCGACCTCCGGGACCGCCGGCTCCGTCCCCGAACCCGCCTCCGTCCCCCCACCGCCCGCCTACGCCCCCGCCGTCGCCGCCCGCCCCGACCCGGTGGCCGCGATCCCGTGGGGCATGCGGGTCGCCGCCGAGGCCGGCTGGCGCCTGCTGGTCCTCGCCGGCACCGTCTGGGTGCTGATGAAGGTGATCAGCTCCGTCCAGCTCGTCGTGCTCGCCTTCGTCGCCGCCCTCCTCATCACCGCGCTGCTCCAGCCCACCGTGGCGCTCCTGCGCCGCAAGGGCCTGCCGCGCGGACTCGCCACCGCCGTCACCGCCGTCTCCGGCTTCGTGATCATGGGCCTGGTCGGCTGGTTCGTGGTCTGGCAGGTGATGGACAACACCGACAACCTGACCGACCGGGTCAGGGACGGCATCGAGGAGCTCAAGCGCTGGCTCCTCGACAGCCCGTTCCACGTGACCGAGCGGCAGATCAACGACATCGCCCAGAACCTCAGCGACACCATCGGCACCAACGCCGAACAGATCACCTCCGCCGGACTCCAGGGCGTCACCGTGGTCGTGGAGGCGATCACCGGCATCCTGCTCGCCATGTTCTCCACCCTCTTCCTGCTCTACGACGGGAAGAAGGTCTGGGAGTGGACACTCAAGCTGGTGCCCGCCCAGGCCCGGCCGGGCGTGGCCGGCGCCGGCCCCCGGGCCTGGCGCACCCTGACCGCGTACGTCCGCGGCACCGTCCTCGTCGCCCTGATCGACGCCGTCTTCATCGGCCTCGGCCTGTGGTTCCTGGAGGTGCCGATGGCGGTGCCGCTCGCCGTCTTCATCTTCCTGTTCGCCTTCGTCCCGCTCGTCGGCGCCGTCGTCTCCGGCGCCCTCGCGGTCGTCGTGGCCCTGGTCACCAACGGGGTGTTCACCGCCCTGATGGTGCTCGTGGTGGTGCTCGCCGTGCAGCAGATCGAGGGCCACGTCCTGCAGCCCTTCATCCTCGGCCGGGCCGTGCGGGTCCATCCGCTCGCGGTCGTCCTCGCGGTCGCGGCCGGCGGACTGACCGCCGGCATCGGCGGAGCCGTCGTCGCCGTCCCGCTGGTCGCCGTCGCCAACACCGTGGTCGGTTACCTTCGCGCCTACAGCACCGAGCAGGCCCTGCGGGCCGCCCCCGAGCCGCGCGGCGCGACCGCCTACGAGGTGGCGCCGACCCCGGCGCCCGGCTCGGCCCACCGGCAGCCGGGAGGCGACGCGTGATCTCCGAACCCGAACTCGTCGGCGGCCCCGACTTCCCCGCCCCCACCCCCGGCCCCGCACTCACCGGCCCGCTGTACCCGCCGCCGCCCGGGGCCACCCCGCCCGGCCCTCCGCCCCGCACCCGCCGCCCCTGGCTGTGGGCGCTGGGCGGAGCCGTCGCCGCCTCGGCACTGTGGGCCGGCGGACTCGTCGCGTACGACGGCGACGACCGCCCCGACCTCGGCGGCTACCGCACCGACCGCAACCCCTGCGAGGTGGCGAAGCTGGAGGGCCTCGGCTCGGCGATCGGTCCGAAGGGCTCGGCCGCCGAGGAGCCGCTCAAGGCCGACCATCCCGCCCTCTTCGAGTGGCACTGTGCCCTCACGCTGGCGGCCAAGCCCGTCCCGTACACCCTGCGCATCGGCTACACCCTGCACCGGGTGACCGACCCGGGCCCGGAGTTCGAGGCGCGGATGGCGGATCCGCAGCTGTCCGACGGCGGTGACCGGGTCGCCGGCGTCGGGGAGATCGCCTACCTCGGCGGGGCGCTGGGCGACGACTCGCTGCGGGTCCTGGACGGGCAGGCCGTCCTCTCCCTGACGCTCGAAGCGGACAACTGGGACGAGGAGAAGGAGCAGCCCATCGAGGTGCCCGAGCTGGACCCGGCGGCCGTCCACACCTACCTGGTCGAGGACATGCAGCAGCTGATGAAGGCGCTCAAGAGCTGACCCGGCATACGCGAAGGGCCCCGGGGTTCTGTCGAACCCCGGGGCCCTTCGCGTACACGGCACCGCTACTCGGCGAGGACCGCCTCGGCGTCCAGCGTCACGCCGACCGCCTGGATGACCGCGGCGATCTTCACGGCCTCCTGGATCGTCTCGCGGTCGACACCGGCCTTGCGCAGGACCTGCTCGTGCGAGTCCAGGCACTGGCCGCAGCCGTTGATCGCGGACACGGCCAGCGACCACAGCTCGAAGTCGACCTTCTCGACACCCGGGTTGCCGATGACGTTCATCCGCAGACCGGCGCGCATCGTCCCGTACTCCGGGTCCGACAGCAGGTGCCGGGTCCGGTAGAAGACGTTGTTCATCGCCATGATCGCGGCGGCCGACTTGGCGGCCTGGTACGCCTCGGGCTTCAGGTTGGCCTGCGCCTCCGGCTCCAGCTCGCGGAGGACCTTCGGCGAACGCGAGGCGATGGCGCAGGCGAGCACCGTGCCCCACAGCTGCTGCTGCGGCAGCTCGCTGTTGCCGATGACCGAACCGAGGTTCAGCTTCAGGTCCTTGGCGAAGTCCGGTATGGCGGCCTTCAGCTCATCGAGCGCCATGGTCACTCACCGGCCAGGAGCGCGACCGGGTCGAGGGTGTCCTCGCCCTTGGTCCAGTTGCAGGGGCACAGCTCGTCGGTCTGCAGGGCGTCCAGGACCCGCAGGACCTCCTTGGGGTTACGGCCGACGGAGCCGGCGGTCACCATGACGAACTGGATCTCGTTGTTCGGGTCGATCACGAACACGGCACGCTGCGCGAAGCCGTCCTCGCCCTCGACGCCGCACTCGCGCATCAGCTCGTGCTTGGAGTCGGCGAGCATCGGGAAGGGCAGGTCACGCAGGTCCGCGTGGTCCTTGCGCCAGGCGTGGTGGACGAACTCGGAGTCGCCGGAGACGCCGAGGATCTGCGCGTCGCGGTCCGCGAACTCGTCGTTCAGCTTGCCGAACGCGGCGATCTCGGTGGGGCAGACGAAGGTGAAGTCCTTCGGCCAGAAGAACACCACACGCCACTTGCCCTCATGGGTCTTGTGGTTGATCTGCGCGAACTCCTTGCCGCTCTCCAGCGACATGCAGGCGGTCAGATCGTAGGTGGGGAACTTGTCACCGACAGTGAGCACAGTGCTTCTCCATGCGGACGAGGGGTTGGACGCATGAAGGCTTGCACACCGGATATCGGACAGTGAAATCGATCAATCGGGTCAGTCTGATTTGAGACACCTATCAGTCTGAGCCCAGAGTGGTCCGAACGCAGTATCGCAGGTCAGAAGGCGGACGCCTTTGGTTGATGCGAAGGGGTCTGTGATCGTTTCCTTACAAATTCGGTCGATCAGCATGTGCCAGGTGCATGTGTCGTACGGTCCAGTTGTGCAGCTTCGTTACCAGTTCCGCGCCTACCCGACGCCCGGCCAGCGCATGGACGCTGCGCGGGTGTTCGGTTGTAAGCGGGTCGTCTGGAACGACGCACTCGCGATCGTGACGCCGCGCAAGCGCGCGAACGGACTCCTCGGCGGACTGGGAGCGCGGCGGGTCGAGGGGCCGTACTGGGCCGTCCCGAAGTCTGCCGAGCTGAGCAGACTGCTGATCACGGAGGCGAAGAAGACCGTGCGGCGGTCGTTCCTCGTCGACGCTCCGGTCGGAGTCCTGCAGCAGGCTCTCCGTGATCTGGACGCGGCCTGGAAGGCGCACGAGGATTCCAGGGCCGGTCGCCGGCCGGGTCCCCGTGTGGGTGTGCCTGTGCGTAAGAGCCGGAAGGACAGTCGGCAAACGGCTCGGTTCACGGTCTCGGATCGGTTCAGGCTCCTCCCGGACGGGAGGCTCCGGTTGCCGAAGATTGGGGACATTCGGATCAAATGGAGTCGCGATCTTCCGTCGGTGCCGTCCTCGGTGACGCTGATCAAGGATCGGTCCGGCCGCTACTGGGTGTCGTTCGTGGTGGAGACGGATCCGGCTGAGGATGTGTTGCCTGCGGTCGACGGCGATCAGGGGATCGACCTCGGCCTGACCCGCTTTGCCGTGCTGGCGGACGGCTCCCACATCGCGAGCCCGCGGTTCCTGCGGCGGGCCGAGAGGAAACTGGTCAGGCGGCAGCGGGAGCTGTCGCGCAAGGAGAAGGGTTCGAAGAATCGGGAGAAGGCCCGGATCAAGGTCGCTCGCGCTCATGCCGCCGTGGCGGACGCGCGCCGGAACTTTCACCATCAGTGGTCCCATCGGCTGACGCGCGAGAACCAAGCCGTCTACTGCGAGACCCTTAACGTGCGTGGAATGATGCGTACCCGGCTGGCGAAGAGCGTGCATGACGCGGGCTGGCGTCAGTTCATCGGCTTTCTGGAGTACAAGGCGAAGCGTCGTGGGCGTTCGTTCGTCCGGGTCGATCGCCGATTTCCCAGTTCCCGGATGTGTTCGGCCTGTGGCCACTGCGACGGCCCCAAGCGGCTCCAGGTGCGTATGTGGACCTGTCCCGTGTGCCGGGTCTGTCATGACCGAGACTGGAACGCCGGTAAGGCCATCCGATGCGAGGGGCGGCGAATCCTCGCGGCCGCGAAGACAGCACCACCCACCCCCGGACCGGGGGCCCGTTGCCGGTGACGGCGGCGGTTCATGCCTGTGGAGCGCTTGTAAGACCCTGCGGTGAGCGGGGCGGCGCGCGCAATCCCCTCTCGGGGGGCGGAAGCAGGAATCCACCCGAAGCGAGCCGTCCCAGGTGGCCTCGCAGGCGGAGAATCCTGGCCCTCGGGCTCGGAGGAGGTCAATTGCCCTCGTAGGACTATTTGGGCGAAACTGGGTCACATTGATCGAAGGTGGTTATCAGTGATTCCGGTACGTCGGGTGAAGCAACCCAGCCTGTCCCAGCTCAGAGCGTTCGCGGCGGTCGCGGAGCATCTGCACTTCCGCGATGCCGCGGCGGCCATCGGGATGAGCCAGCCGGCGCTCTCGGGCGCGGTTTCGGCTCTCGAAGAGGCACTCGGTGTCCAGTTGCTCGAGCGTACGACGCGCAAGGTGCTGCTCTCGCCGGCGGGGGAGCGGCTGGCGGTGCGGGCGCACGCGGTGCTCGACGCGGTCGGGGAGCTGATGGAGGAGGCGGAGGCGGCGCAGGCGCCGTTCACGGGGGTGCTGCGGCTCGGAGTGATCCCGACGGTGGCGCCGTATCTGCTGCCGACCGTGCTGCGGCTGGTGCACACCCGCTATCCGGAGCTGGACCTCCAGGTCCACGAGGAGCAGACCTCCTCGCTCCTGGAGGGGCTGGCCGCCGGGCGGCTCGACCTGCTGCTGCTCGCGGTGCCGCTCGGGGTGCCCGGGGTCACCGAGCTGCCCCTGTTCGACGAGGACTTCGTGCTGGTGACGCCCGAGGGGCATCCGCTGGCCGGGCGCGGCGACATTCCGCGCGAGGCGCTCAAGGAGCTGAAGCTGCTGCTCCTGGACGAGGGGCACTGCCTGCGCGACCAGGCCCTCGACATCTGCCGGGAGGCCGGCCGCACCGAGGGCGCGCCGGTCACCACGACGGCGGCGGGCCTTTCGACGCTGGTCCAGCTGGTGGCGGGCGGACTGGGGGTGACGCTGCTGCCCCGTACCGCCGTGAAGGTGGAGACCGCCCGCGACTCCGCCCTGTTCACGGGGTCCTTCGCCGAGCCGGCGCCGTCCCGGCGGGTCGCGCTCGCGATGCGTACGGGAGCGGCCCGCCAGTCCGAGTTCGAGGAGCTGGCGGGCTCGCTCCGGGACGCGATGCGGCGGCTGCCGGTGCGCATCGTGGACGGGGAGACCGGGGAGGCGGGGGAGCCCGGAGAGGCTATTCCGTCCTGAGGCCGTCGGCCCGCATCAGCCGCCACAGCACCGGCAGGCTGAGCAGGGTGACCAGCAGGATCAGGGCCGCGCCGACCCCGGCGACCGGCAGGAAGACCCACCAGTCCTCCACCTGTTTGCCGATCATCCGCAGCAGCACCAGGCCGAGCCCGAGCCCGCCGGCCACCGCCACGGCGAGACCGAGGGTGATCGGTACGGCGGTCTGCCACAGCACCGACCAGCCGAGGGTGGCGCGGCGGGTACCGAAGGCGACCAGCGAGGACAGCAGCCGCTTGCGTTCGCGCAGCTGCTCCAGGGTGGTCACCAGGAGCGAGGCCGCGACGAGCAGCATGGTGAGGGTGGCGCCGACCAGGATGCCGGTGCGGACGCTGGTGAACTGGGCGTCCCGCTCGATGTCCTGAAGGGTCTGCACCCGGGTCACCGGGTCGAGGGCGGCGACCGTGTTCCGTACGTGTTCGGCCGCGTCCGGCACCGTCGGGTCGATGCGGATCATGGCACCGGCCTCGGGCGCCTCCAGCCGGGTGGCGTCGATCGCCTTCGGGGTGGCCATCACGCCGAACTGCACGCGCCCCATGGGGTCGAGGCGCGCGTCCACGGTGCGGGCCGTGGGGGGGATGCGCCAGGTCGGCAGCGGTCCGCCGGTGTGGGTCTCGGGGTCGCGCAGGGCGACCGTCGCGCCCGGCTTCGCGGTCCTGGCGACCCAGGCGTCGTCGGGGCCCTCCTTGCCGTGGGCGAGGGCGATGAACACGTCCCCGTCGGCGCAGGACGGCAGGTGGGCGAACTCCTTGAGGGAGGCGCAGTCGCCGACGGCGATCGAGGTGATCGGGGTGAAGTCCTCGCCCGCCTTCAGGGGGCCGGGGCGCCAGACGCTCGACTCGATGGTGCCGACGACGCCGGTGACGCCCTTCGTCCGCGACAGCTTCTCGATGGCCCGGCGGGCGTCGTCGGCGGTCCTCGCCTCGACCTTGGTCTCCATCTGGGCGCGGGCGGTGTCCATGGTGGTGACCCGCATGAAGTCGTTCTGCATGGCCTGGAACAGCATCTGCAGGGCGATCGCCCCGGCCGCGGCGACGACGATGCCGCTGACCGCGCGGGCGGCGGTGCCGCTGCTGAGCTGGAGCCTGCGGGTGGCGAGCTGCCAGGCCACCGGGCCGCCGCGCAGTCGCCTGACCAGGGCCTCCACCAGCCAGGGCAGCAGGGTGGTGAGGCCGATGAGGGCGAGGGTGGCGCCGAGGGCGACGCCGGGCATGTTGATCGAGGTGTCGTCGATGTCGACCTGGCCGACGCTCGGTACGAGGATCGCGGCGCCGGCGAGGAGGAGGACGAGCCGCCAGGCGAGCCGACGCGGCCTCGGGGCGGAGGTCCTGACCACGCCCAGCGGTTCGATGGCCACGCCGCGCAGGGCGACGAGGCTGACGACGACGGCGGCGACCGGCACGGTGGCGATGATCAGCGCGGCCAGCCAGGGCACCGGGGACACGTCGGACGGGAAGGCGTTGACGTCCCAGATCTGAACGGTGCCGGCGAGCTGCCGGGCCAGGGCGAAGAACCCGGCGCCGGCGGCGAGCCCGAACAGGGCCCCGGCCAGGGACTCGCCGGCCGCGATCCGCCGGGTCATGGCGGTGTCGGCGCCGACCAGGCGCAGCGCGGCGAGCCGCCGGTCGCGCTGTTCGCCGCCGAAGCGGACGGCGGTGGCGATGAAGACGAGGACGGGCAGGAGCAGCACGACGCAGGCGATGACGACGAGGAGCAGCAGGAACGCGTTCATGGGTTCCTCGGGCACGGACCAGCCGTAGTGCTTGCCCCGGCCCTCGTGGCCGTACGCGGCGAGGACGTCCGTGCCCGCCACATAGCGCAGTTCGGCCGGGCCGATCAGGGCCGCGTCGCCGAGGGTGCCGGTGATCTCGTACGGGAGGCGTTCGCGCAGGAGGGTGCCCTCGGGCGAGGCGAGCAGGTCGCGGAGGGCGGGGGAGACCAGCATCTCGCCGGGCGCAGGCACCTTCGCCGCTCCCGGGGGGACCGGAGGGCGCGGCCCGTCGGGCTGCAGCAGGAGTCCGGTGACGGTGTCGCCGCGGTAGACGGTGGACTGGTCGGCGTAGCGAAAGGTGTCGGGCCCGCGCTCGGTCACCCTTTCGCTCGCGTCGACGGCGCGGGCGGCCTCGCGGACCTCCCGCTGGAACATCATGTTCGGCATGGACGCGGCGGCGAGCAGCAGGGCCACGCCGAGGCCGATGCCGGTGGCGGTCAGGGCGGTGCGCAGCCAGCCGCCGCGGCCGCCGGTGACGGCGAAGCGGGCGCCGAGGGCCAGGTCCCGGATCCAGGCGCGCGGTCCGGGGCGGTACGCGCGCGTGGCGGTGCCGCTCATGCCCGTGCCCGTACCGGTGCCGGTGTCGCTCGTCCCCGTGCCCGTACCGCTGGCGGTGCCGCTCATGCCCGTGCCCGTACCGCTGGTGGCGTCGCTCGTCCCCGTGCCCGTACCGAGGCCGGTCTCGCTCGTCCCGGTCTCGCTCGTCCCGGTCTCGCTCCCGCCGGTGGAGGTGCCGGTCTCGCTCATGCCCGTGCCGGTGCCGGTCTCGCTCATGCCGCCCACTCCGTGTCCCGTACGGAGCCGTCGCGGACCACGATCTCGCGGTCGGAGTACGCGGCGACCCGCGCCTCGTGCGTCACCAGGACGACGGCCGCACCCGTGTCCCGGGAGGCGTCGGTGAGCAGCCGCATCACGCGTTCGCCGTTGAGGGAGTCGAGCGCGCCGGTCGGCTCGTCGGCGAAGATCACCCGGGGGGCGGTGACGAGCGCGCGGGCGACCGCGACCCGCTGGCCCTGGCCGCCGGAGATCTCGCCGGGGCGCTTTCCGGCCACGTCCTCGACCTCCAGGCGGGCCAGCCACTCGCGGGCCCGGGTCTCGGCGTGCCGGCGCCGCTCGCCGTTCAGGCGCAGCGGGAGGGCGACGTTCTCGACGCAGGTGAGCTCCGGGACGAGCTGGCCGAACTGGAAGACGAAGCCGAAGTCGGAGCGGCGCAGGGCGCTGCGCCGTGCGTCGCTGAGGGCGGTGAGCTCGCGCCCGTTGTAGTGGATGGTGCCGGCGTCGGGGCGGACGATGCCGGCGAGGCAGTGCAGCAAGGTGGACTTGCCGGAGCCGGAGGGGCCCATCACGGCGACGACCTCCCCGGCGCGCAGGGAGAAGTCGGCCCCGACGAGGGCCGGGGTCGGTCCGTAGGCCTTGTCCACCCCGTCGGCCTTCAGGAGCGGTGTGCCGCTGGTCATCGGCGGACCTCCTCGGCGAGCCGGTCGAGGCGGGCGGCGGTCAGTTCGAGCCAGCGCAGGTCGGCTTCCAGGTGGAAGAGGGCGTGGTCGCAGATGAGCTGGTCGGTGAGGTCGCCGTCCTTCTTGCGCCGGGTGAGCTCGCGCATCAGGCGCAGGTGCTCGGCGCGCTGGACGTCGAGCAGCTCGGCGGCGCCCCGGCCGGTGAGCAGGGCGAGGACGACCTTGGTGTAGAGGGTGGACTGGAGGTACGGCTCCGGCCTCTCGGGCGTCGTGAGCCACTGCTCGACGTCGGTGATGCCGGCCTCGGTGATCGCGTACCGCTTGCGGTCGGGGCCGTCGCCGGCCTCGATGCCGTCGACCTCGACGAGGCCGTTCTTCAGGAGCCGGGACATGGTCGAGTAGACCTGCCCGTAGTGCAGGGGCCGGTCGTGGCCGAAGCGCTCGTCGAAGGCGCGCTTGAGGTCGTAGCCGTGGCGCGGGCCGGACTCCAGGAGTCCGAGAAGGGTGTGACCGATGGACATGCCCGTCACTGTACACGGGGTGTATACACGCGATGTATAGCCCTGGTGGCGGGCGCCCTCGGCGGGAATGACACCCTTCGAACGGGCTGCCTGTGACCGGGCGCACACAACCATCCGGACCCGTGGAGCGTCGTTCCGTCGGGAGACGGTTCGGGAGTGGGTGCTGATTCTCACGCCCGGAAAGCCGGATGGGTCGCGCTTTGTCGCGATGGGCGGTGTTAGCTTGCTGAGCTGATTCGACGACGAGCGGAGCGAACGAGGACATGGGCCGAACGGGCACGAGCCAGGCGAGGAAGGGCGGACGCATACGCCGCCTCTTCACCTGGAAGAAACTCCTGGGCACGTTCTTCGTGGGCTGCCTGCTCGCGATGGGCGCCTTCTACGCGCTCTACCTGATGGTCCCGGTGCCGACGGCCAACGCCGACGCGACGCTGCAGAGCAACGTCTACAAGTACTCCAACGGCAAGGTCATGGCCCGCACGGGCAAGATCAACCGTGAGATCGTCGGCCTGGAGAAGGTTCCCGTCGACGTCCAGCGGGCCTTCGTCGCCGCCGAGAACAAGACCTTCTACAAGGACCACGGCGTCGACATCAAGGGCACCGTCCGCGCCGCCTGGAACACCGTCACGGGCAAGGGCAAGCAGGGCGGCTCGACGATCACCCAGCAGTACGTCAAGAACTACTACCTGAGCCAGGACCAGACGGCCACGCGCAAGCTCAAGGAAATGGTCATCGCGCTCAAGGTCGACCAGAACATGTCCAAGCCGGAGATCCTCGCCGGCTACATGAACACCAGCTACTACGGTCGCAACGCCTACGGCATCCAGGCCGCCGCCCAGGCCTACTACGGCATCGACGCCACCCGGCTGACCGTCGGCCAGGGCGCCTACCTCGCCTCCCTGCTCCAGGCCCCCAGCCAGTACGACTGGACCTCCGCCAGCCCCGAGGGCCGCAAGCTCGTCGAGGAGCGCTGGAACTACGTCCTCGACAACATGGTCGAGGAGGGCTGGCTGGACACCGCCCGGCGCTCCGGCATGAAGTTCCCCGTCCCGCACAAGCCCAAGGCCCCCAAGGGCCTCAGCGGCCAGAGCGGCTACATCGTCGAGGCCGCCAACCAGGAGCTGATGCGCCAGGGCGTCAGCGAGGAGGACCTCAAGGCCGGCGGCTGGACCGTCACCCTCAACATCGACGAGAAGAAGCAGAAGGCCCTGGTCAAGTCGGTCGACGAGCAGCTGGAGGACAAGCTCGACCGCAAGGGCGACGAGAAGGACGCCACCGTCCAGGCCGGCGCCACCTCCGTCGACCCGAAGACCGGCGCGATCGTCGCCATGTACGGGGGGGTCGGCGCCACCGAGCACTGGACCAACAACGCCACCCGGCGCGACTACCAGCCCGCCTCGACCTTCAAGCCCATCGTGCTCGCCTCCGCGCTCGACAACGGCGCCGAGACCCAGGACGGCCGCAAGATCGGCCTCGGCACCATCTACGACGGCACCAGCAAGCGCCCGGTCGTCGGCAGCGACATCGCCTTCGCCCCCGAGAACGAGGACGACCGCAGCTACGGCCCCGTCACCGTCCAGAAGGCCACCAACAACTCCATCAACTCCGTCTACGCCCAGATGATCGTGGACGTCGGCCCCGCCAAGGCCAAGCAGACCGCCCTCGCCCTCGGCATGAAGGACGGCGCCGACTTCGGCGCCACCCCGGCGATGTCGCTCGGCGTCATGGGCGCCTCCACCGTCGACATGGCCGGCGCCTACGCCACCCTCGACAACCACGGCGTCAAGGTCACCCCGACCCTGGTCAAGTCCGCCGAGCACAAGGACCGCACCGCCGAGCCGGTGAAGTCCATCGGCGAGCGGGTCATCAGCCGCGTGGCCGCCGACACCACCACCAAGGCCATGCAGGGCGTCGTCCAGTCCGGCTCCGGCTTCCGGGCCGCCGGCGACTACCACGCGGCCGGCAAGACGGGCACCTCCGAGAACAACCGCTCGGCCTGGTTCGTCGGCTACACCCCCGAACTGGTCACCGCCGTCGGCCTCTTCGGCGAGGACACCAAGGGCAACCAGGTCACCCTCACCGACACCATCAACCCCGGCCGCGCCAACGGCGGCCGCACCCCGGCGCAGATCTGGGGCGCCTACACCGAGCGGGCGCTCGGCGGCGGCTCGGACACCCCGTTCGACCTGGAGACCGACGGCACCTCCGGCGGTGACACCGGCCCGACGCCGACCCGGTCCACCGGCTCGCCGACGCCCACCGCGACGGCCACCGACGAGCCCACCACGCCTCCGGAGCCGACCACGCCGAACGTCACGACTCCTCCGGAGCCGACCACCCCGGACGTCACCGTCCCGCCGGAGCCGACGTCGACGAAGACGACCGATCCCACGCTCCCGCCCCTCCCGGACGGCGACAGCGGCGCCGGGGGCCGCCCCCGCGACTGACGAAGGACCGCTCGTACGACGACGGCCGGGCCCCCGCCCAGGGGCCCGGCCGTCGTCCCGTACGAGGTCACGGCGGCACGCGGCTCAGCGCGTGGCCAGCTCGAACCACACCACCTTGCCGCCCGAGAGCCGGGTCGCGCCCCATCGCCGGGCCAGCCGGTTCACCAGGAACAGACCGCGCCCGCTCTCGTCGGTGTCCCGCGCCCGCCGCTGCCGGGGCAGCTGCGGCGAGTCGTCGCCGACCTCACAGCGCAGCACGTCCGTCCGCAGCAGCCGCAGCGTCACCGGACGCTCCGCGTACCGCACGGCGTTGGTCACGACCTCGCTGATCAGCAGCTCGACGGAGTCCGTCAGCTCCTCCAGGTCCCACCGGGCGAGCGCCCGCCGGGCCAGGCGCCTCGCCCGCCCCGGGGCCGCGTCCTCCGGCTCCAGGAACCAGTACGCCACATCGCTCGGCGCGATCCCGTCGAAACGGGCCGCGAGCAGCGCGATGTCGTCGTCCCGGTCGCCCGGCCCCAGCATGTCGAGCACGTCGTCGCACAGCGCCTCCAGCGGAGGCGAGTGGTCGGGCCCGGTCAGCTGGGCCGTCGCCGCCAGCCGCTCGCGCAGCTGCTCGATGCCGGTCCACACGTCCCGCAGCCGGGACTCCACCAGACCGTCTGTGTACAGCAGCAGCGTGGCCCCGGCCGGCGCGTCCAGCTCCACCGCCTCGAAGTCCACCCCGCCCACGCCGATCGGCGCGCCCGGCGGCACCCGCAGCACCTCGGCCCGGCCGCCCAGGTGCAGCAGTATCGGCGGCGGGTGGCCCGCGTTGGCGATGGTGATCCGGTGCGAGACCGGGTCGTACACCGCGTACATGCACGTCGCCATCCGGTTCTCGCCGAGCCGCTGCGCCTGCTCGTCCAGGTGGTGCAGCACCTCCTGCGGCGGCAGGTCGAGCCCGGCCAGGGTCTGCGCGGTGGTGCGCAGCTGGCCCATGATCGCCGCCGAGGTCATGGAGTGGCCCATGACGTCGCCGACGACCAGGGCGACCCGGCTTCCGGGCAGCGGGATCGCGTCGTACCAGTCGCCGCCGACCCGGGCCGTCTCGGCCGCGGGCAGATAGCGCGAGGCGAGCCGCACACCCGTCGGCTGCGGCAGCGAGTCCGGCAGCATCGTGCGCTGGAGCTCGTCCGCGATGTAGGCCTCGCGCCCGTACAGCACCGCCTTGTCGATGCCGAGGGCGGTGTGCGTGGCCAACTGCGCGGCGACCAGCAGGTCGTTGGGCTCGAACCCGGCCCGCTCCGGCCGGCGCAGGAACACGGCCGCGCCGATCACCCGGCGCCGCCCCCGCAGCGGCGCGAGTATGGCCCGCTGCCCGCCGGGCACCGGGTGGTCCTGGCCGAGCAGCTCCGGCAGCGCGGCCCGCGCGGCGGCGGAGTCGCCGGGCACCGGCCGCACCCCGCGCAGCACCTCGGCGAGCGCGCTGCCCGAGCGGACCTCGCACAGCTCGGCGGCCGGCGTCGGGTCGGGGTCCGGGACGAGGACCAGTTCCTCGCCCTCCAGGTCCGTTAACCGCAGCCGGTCGGTGCGGCGCAGCCGCAGCACGAAGGGCTCGGCGGGGCGCTCGTCGCCCACCGGCAGCGGGTCGCGCAGATACACCAGGATCACGTCGGAGAAGGTCGGCACCGTCGCCCGGCACAGGCCGAGCACGATCTCGTCGAGGTCGAGTCCGCGCGCGATCCGCCGGGTCGCCGCGCCCACGAACCGCAGCCGCTCGCCCTCGCGCCGGGCCGCGGCCTCGGCGCCGGTCTGACCGCCGCCGCTGTTGCCGTTGCCGCCTCCGGGCGCCGGCGCGGGCACGGCGACGGCAGCCGCCGGAGCCGCTGCCCCCGCCGTCGTCGCCGCCGTCTCCTGGCGGGGGCGAGTGCGTTCCTGCGGCCGGGCAGCCATCGCCTTGCGGCCTTCGTGGGAGGTGGGATGCTCCGTCACGCCTGGGATTCCGTCCGTCCGGGCCGGTGGTGCGTTGCACGCGCTCTTCTCGCCGATGCCGCGCCTTCGGCGGCCCTAAACCACCGGCACGAGGTCGATGTGGAGGAGGGCGTCCGCACAGCCGCGCACAGGTCCGGCACTGCTCTCCCCCTCAAGAAGCAATCGTGGATGACTAGCGGGTGACTCGTGGTCAGGTCCTGTGCCGTGCCGGTTCTCTGACGTGCGGTCCGATCGGTCGAGTGCTTGCGGAGGACGATCCTACGTTTGCACCCCGGGGGCGCATCAAGGGTCTCATGGTGCCGTGTGCGCCGGAATGAGATCCCAGTCCGCGGGCAGTTCGGGCACCGGCCAGGCGGGGTCGGGCCGCCAGTCCTCCCAGCCGTCCGAGAACGGCGCCCCCCAGGCCCGGATCAGCTCGACGGCCGCGTCACCGGCCGCCCTGACCCGGGCCGCCTGCCCGGCGTCCATCAGGCCGGCGCGCTGGGCCTGCGCGAACTCGTCCTCGTCCCGCCACAGCCAGCTGCGGTCGGGGTAGACCGAGATGTCGAGGAAGTGGTCCTCGGAGTCGATGCCGCCGGACCAGCGGGTGCGGGGCTCCTCCAGGTTCACGTACCAGCTGCGGAAGCGCCAGCCCCGCTCCCAGAACAGCCACACCGACCACGGGTCCTCGGGCCGGGCCAGCTTGAGCACGCCGGTGCCGAACCAGCGCGACCGGGTGGTGGTGCGCGGCGCCGTGTACCGGGTGGCCAGCGGCTCCTCGTGGACGGGGGTGCCGTCGGCCAGGACCGGTTTGACGCATTCGGTGCCGGGGGCCATCCAGACCGCGAGGAGCTCCGGGGTGTCCTGGACCACGGTCACCGGGCGGCAGATGTGCACGTCGCCGGTGCCGTTGTCGCGGTAGCGCCAGAGGATCTGGTCCCCTGGCGCCCAGTGTCTGGGACGGCCGGATCCTGTCATGCGCAGATCTTAGGGGTGGGTCCCCGGCACCGCTGCGGCGAAGGTCACGGATGAGTCATGCGCAGGACGTCCAGGGCCTCGTCGAGCTGCTCCAGGGTGAGGTCGCCGCGCTCCACGTAGCCCGACTCCAGGACGACCTCCCTGATCGTCTTCCGCTCGGCGAGGGACTTCTTGGCGACCTTGGCGGCCTCCTCGTAGCCGATGTACTTGTTCAGCGGGGTGACGACGGACGGCGAGGACTCGGCGTACTCGCGGGCCCGTTCGGCGTTGGCGGTGATCCCGTCGACCGTGCGGTCGGCGAGGAGGCGGGAGGCGGCCGCGAGCAGCCGGACCGACTCCAGGAGGTTCTTGGCCATCACCGGGAGCATCACGTTGAGCTCGAAGTTCCCGGCGGCGCCCGCGACCGCGACGGTGGTGTCGTTTCCGGTCACCTGCGCGGCGACCATGAGCACCGCCTCGGGGATGACCGGATTCACCTTGCCCGGCATGATCGACGAGCCGGGCTGGAGGTCCGGCAGATTGATCTCGGCCAGTCCGGTGCGCGGGCCGCTCGCCATCCAGCGCAGATCGTTGGCGATCTTCGTGAGGGATACGGCGATGGTCCTGAGCTGCCCGGACGTCTCCACCAGTCCGTCCCGGGCGCCCTGGGCCTCGAAGTGGTCACGGGCCTCGGTGAACGGCAGCCCGGTGACGCGGGCCACCTCGGCGATCACGGCCGCCGAGAAGCCGGGCGGGGTGTTGATGCCGGTGCCCACGGCGGTCCCGCCGAGCGGCAGTTCGGCGAGCCGCGGCAGGGCGGAGCGCAGCCGCTCGATCCCGTACCGCACCTGGGCCGCGTAGCCGCCGAACTCCTGGCCGAGGGTGACCGGGGTGGCGTCCATCAGATGCGTACGGCCCGACTTCACCACGCTCGCGAATTCGGCTGATTTCCGCTCCAGGGACGCGGCCAGATGATCGAGCGCCGGGATCAGGTCGTGGGTGACGGCGGCGGTGGCGGCGATGTGGATGGAGGAGGGGAAGACGTCGTTGGACGACTGGGAGGCGTTCACGTGGTCGTTGGGGTGCACCTCCCGGCCCTTCGGCAGGCGCTCCCCGGCGAGCGTGGCGATCACCTCGTTGGCGTTCATGTTGGACGAGGTGCCCGAGCCGGTCTGGAAGACGTCCACCGGGAAGTGCGCGTCCCAACGCCCCTCCGCGACCTCCTCGGCGGCCGAGACGATCGCCTCCGCCCGGTCCGCGTCGATCACGCCGAGCTCGGCGTTCACCTTGGCGGCGGCGGCCTTGATGCGGGCCAGTGCCTCGATGTGGGCGCGCTCCAGGCGCTGTCCGCTGACGGGGAAGTTCTCCACCGCGCGCTGGGTCTGGGCGCGCCACTTGGCGTGGGCGGGCACCCGTACCTCGCCCATGGAGTCGTGTTCGACGCGGTAGCCGTCCGAGCCGGCCTCTTCGTTGCTCATGGTTCGTCAACCTCCTCTAAAAGTTGAGCACTTGTCTTGTTCGACGTATTCCCAAGTCGTTTACCGGCCAGTAAAAACCGTGGGTAACCCCACTTCCAGGAGGCGCAATGACGCGCACCAGGTACAGACTCCGATGGACGATCGCGGCCGGCGCCGCGGCCGCGGCACTCCTCGGAACCATGACGGCCGCCGCACCCGCCGGCGCGGCCGACACGGCGACCACGGCCGGAATCACCTCCGTACCGCTCCCGCCCGAGCTGGAGGCGATCCGGGCGGCCGAGGCCACCAAGATCTACGGCTCCCCGGAGGAACGCCCGCTCGCCCAGCGCAAGACCGGCCTCATCTCGCTCGGCGACAGCGAGATCTCCGGCGAGGGCGTCGGCACCTACGAGCCGCCGACCAACGGCCCCACCAACTGGTGCCACCGCTCGCCCGACGCCGCCATCCACCGCACCCGAATCCCCGCGGACCTCACCTTCAACGTGTCCTGCTCCGGCGCGTACACCGGCAACATCCGCATCGGCGGGTCGAAGCAGTACGCGGACGAGCTCGTCCAGAGCGACAGCCTGGCCATCAAGGCGCGCAACACCCGCATCAAGATGGTGCTGCTCGTCGCCGGAGCCAACGACGACCTCCAGTTCGGTCCCGTCATGACCGACTGCGTCCAGCGCTATCTGCTCCTCCAGGGCCCCTGTGAGCCGAAGTACGCGCCCGGCTGGCAGGCCAGGGTCGACGGCCTCGTCCCCAAGGTCGAGCAGACCGTCCGCGACCTCAAGGCCGTCATGCGCGACGCCGGGTACGCCGACGGCGACTACAAACTCGTCGTCATGGGCTACCCGAGCCCCATCGGCCCCGACTTCCACGACAACCCGGACTTCCCCGGCAAGCTCGCCTGCGGCGGCCTCGGCTACGACTCCGACACCGTCTGGGGCCGCAACACCGCCGTCCCCGCCTTCGAGCGCGGCATGCGCAGGGCGGCCGCCGCCACCGGCGCGGTCTACCTCGACAACTCGCGGCTCTTCCACGGCCACGAGGTCTGCATGGAGGACACCTGGGCCCGCGGCCTCTACATCGACCTCTCCAAGCCGGGCACCCCGGACGAGAACTCCGTACGCCAGTCCTTCCACCCCAACAAGGGCGGCCACGCGGCCTTCGCGTCCTGCCTCACCCAGCTCTACGGCTCCTCGCTGCGCGAGGCGAGCTGCGCGGACGTGAACTCCTCCGGCAGCCCGGTGCTGTTCCCGTTCGCCTGGGACGACGTCTACAAGCCGCTGAAGAACGCCGCCACCGGCAACTGCCTCGACGTCGACGCCTCCGCGTCCGCCAACGGCACCGCCGTCCTCGGCTGGGACTGCCACGGCGGCCGCAACCAGGGCTGGTGGTACGACCCCGCACGCCGGAGCGTCCACACCGAACTCACCCAGGACCGCTGCCTCGACGTGCCGGGCGCCCGCTACCAGGCCGGCGCGGCACTCGTCCTGTGGAACTGCCACGGCGCCGCCCACCAGAAGTTCGTCCGGGACGGCGACACCCTCCGCCCGGCCGCGGCGACCGGCCTGTGCCTGACCCAGGGCGCGGCGAGGCAGCCGATCCGGCTGCAGAGCTGCGACGGCTCGGCGAACCAGCGGTTCGTCGCCTAACCGTCCCGCCCGCGAAGCCCCGTGGCCCCCGTCCGGTGCGGGACGGGGGCCACGGCCGCCTCGGGGCCGCAAGGCCCAGCCGGCGAGGGGACGGCTAGGGGGTACGGCGGGAGGACGGCAAGGAGGCGGCGAGGAGGCGGCTAGGAGACCTTGAGGGACGTCCTCGCCAGCTCGTACGCCGGCAGCATCTCCTTGTGCTCCTCGGAGTCGAGGCCGCCGAGGTGGACGATGACCACGCCCTTCGGGGTGGCGACGGCGAGGGCGCGCTTGTCGCTCGTCTCTTCCATGAGCTCGCTGTAGACCGCGTACGTCACTTCGACGGCGGGCAGCGCGCCCGCCTTCGTCTCCGCGTAGACCGCCTTGCGGGAGCCGTCCTCCGCCTTCACGAAGGCCTCCAGCGCGCCCCGTGCCGAGCCCTTGGGGGCCGTCCACACCCGAAGGAAGCCGATGTTGCCGGACGGCTTGGCGTCCACCTCGCAGACGGCCGTGGCCGGACCCTGCCGGTAGAGCCCCTCGAGGGCGTCGGCGAGATCAGGGTCCTTGGGCACGTCGATCGCTTTCGGCTTCCAGCCCTTGGCGAGCGAGAAGGTGACCGGCAGGACGCAGGCGCTCCCGGCGCCGCCGAGCGACCCGGCCGGGGCGGCGACCTCGGGCGCGGCGGCGGCGCTCTTCGACGGAGCGGCGGGCGGCGGGGCGGCGGGCGCCGCGGGGGCGGCCTGTGTACCGCAGCCGGTCAGCAGCAGCCCGGCCGCCAGCAGGGTGGCGGGGACCGCCGTACGTATCGGTGCTCTCTCTGGCATGCGCTCATCATCCACGACCGGCGGCGGGCCCCCGGCGGCGGCCGCCGGGGGAGCGGGTGGGTCAGGACAGCTTTCCGCCGTAGTCGGGCAGCTTGAACGCGCGCTCGGCGTGGCCGCCGACCAGGTCGGTGGTGTTGTTGCCGATGTTCGCGATGATCGTGTAGCCCTTGCCCTCGATCTCCGCGCGCTTCTGCGTCTTGTACGCGCCGACCTCGGCGAACAGGTCGGGCAGGGAGCGCACGTACAACCCGTCGACCGGGTAGCCGGCCTGCTTCAGGTTCCAGTCGGTGAGGGAGTGGATGATCCCGGGGCGGGCGGTCACGAAGAAGACGGCCACACCGCGGTCATGGGCGTCGCGGACCAGCTCGCGCACCTCGGGGATGGCCGGGGTCGGCAGCTCCCAGAAGGGGTGGAAGTCCGTCTCCAGCGAGCTGTTGTCGATGTCGAGGACGATCGCCTGCTTCTCGCGTCCGGCGTCCTCGGCCCGCTTCTCGATGTACGGCCGCGCCTCGGCGACCACCGCCGCCACGTCACGGCGCCAGGTCCCGTAGTCGATGTCCGCGAGGGCGGCGGTGGAGGTGACGTGGGTGTCCGGATCGGCGGCGGAGGCGGCGGGGGCGGGCCCGACGACGAGGAGGGCCGTCAGTCCGAGCGTGGCGGCGGCGGTGGTGGCCTTGGTGGCCTTGGCGGAGGGCATGGGGGGCTCCCGAGTGGTCGACCGGCTCAGTAGTTGACATGCTCGCGGCCAATACTGGCCGGTAGGCGACCAGAGGGCTACCAGTCGGTAGCCACTTTCTGAGCGGCGACCGACAACGCGACGCCCCCCGGTCCGCGGGGGACCGGGGGGCGTCAGAGATCAGGGGGTCAGGCGAGACCCGGGCCGCGCACCGGGATGTGCGTGAAGGTCGGCTCCGGGGCCGGGTTCTGGAAGAAGTCGTTGCCCTTGTCGTCCACCACGATGAACGCCGGGAAGTCCTCGACCTCGATCTTCCAGACCGCCTCCATGCCGAGCTCCTCGTACTCGACGACCTCGACCTTCTTGATGCAGTCCTGCGCGAGCCGGGCCGCCGGGCCGCCGATCGAGCCCAGGTAGAAGCCGCCGTGCGTGCCGCACGCGTCCGTGACCTGCTTGCTCCGGTTGCCCTTGGCCAGCATGACCTTCGAACCGCCCGCCGCCTGGAACTGCTCCACGTAGGAGTCCATCCGGCCGGCCGTCGTCGGGCCGAAGGAGCCGGAGGCGTACCCCTCGGGGGTCTTCGCCGGGCCCGCGTAGTACACCGGGTGGTCCTTCAGGTACTGCGGCATCTCCTCGCCCGCGTCCAGGCGCTCCTTGATCTTGGCGTGCGCGATGTCACGGGCCACGACCAGCGGGCCGGTCAGCGAGAGCCGGGTCTTCACCGGGTACTTGGTCAGCTCGGCCAGGATGTCGTCCATCGGCTGGTTGAGGTCGATCTTCACGACCTCGCCCGCGTCCAGGTGCGCGTCCTCGGTCTCCGGCAGGAAGCGCGCCGGGTCGGTCTCCAGCTGCTCCAGGAAGACGCCCTCGGCGGTGATCTTCGCGACGGCCTGGCGGTCGGCCGAGCAGGAGACGGCGATCGCGACGGGCAGCGAGGCGCCGTGGCGCGGCAGGCGGACCACGCGGACGTCGTGGCAGAAGTACTTGCCGCCGAACTGCGCGCCGATGCCGATCTTCTGCGTGAGCTCGAAGACCTTCTCCTCCAGCTCCTTGTCGCGGAAGCCGTGACCGGTCTCGGCCGAGCCCTCGGTGGGCAGCTCGTCCAGGTAGTGCGCGGAGGCGTACTTGGCGGTCTTCAGCGCGAACTCGGCGCTGGTGCCGCCGACCACGATGGCCAGGTGGTACGGCGGGCAGGCGGCGGTGCCCAGCGAACGGATCTTCTCCTCCAGGAACTTCATCATGGAGGCCTCGTTCAGGACCGCCTTGGTCTCCTGGTAGAGGAAGGACTTGTTGGCGGAGCCGCCGCCCTTGGCCATGAAGAGGAACTTGTACGCGCCGCCGTCGGTCGCGTACAGCTCGATCTGCGCGGGCAGGTTCGAGCCGGTGTTCTTCTCCTCCCACATGGTCACCGGGGCCATCTGCGAGTAGCGCAGGTTGAGCTTGGTGTACGCGTCGTAGATGCCCTGGGAGAGCGCCTTCTCGTCCTCGCCGCGGGTGAGGACGTTCTGGCCGCGCTTGCCCATGACGATCGCGGTGCCGGTGTCCTGGCACATGGGCAGGACGCCCGCGGCGGCGATGTTCGCGTTCTTCAGGAGGTCGAGCGCGACGAACTTGTCGTTGCTCGACGCCTCCGGGTCGTCGATGATCTTCCGCAGCTGGGCCAGGTGGGCCGGGCGCAGGTAGTGCTGGATGTCGTGGATGGCCTCGGCGGCCAGCTTGCGCAGGGCCTCCGGCTCGACCTTGAGGAACGTACGGCCGTCGGCCTCGAAGGTGGAGACGCCTTCGGAGGTCACCAGGCGGTAGGGCGTGGTGTCCTCTCCCAGGGGGAGCAGATCGGAGTACGCAAACTCTGGCATGACGGCGGCAATCCTCACTCGGCAGACAGCAGCGCGCCGCCTCCGTTGGCGGGCGCGCCCTCCAGCGTAAGACGCGGGTGCGGCCCGGATCCTGTGAGGTAAGGCTCACTAGCGGCCGCGACCACGCCGGAACGGCGTGTTCTGCCGCCCGCGGGCGAGCGGTGGCGGGTTGTCCACGGTGCGCGCAAGGGAGCGGGTTCGCGGGGGTCGTGCACAGGACACGGGCGCAAGCGGGTTTGCGGGTTGCCCACAGCCCACGCCCGGGAGCGGGTTTGCGGGTTGTCCACAGGACACGGCTTGCGCCCCTGGTCGCGATCTATCGCGTTTCGCTAGGCTGAGTTCGTGGACCTCGAAAAGCAGCCCCAGCAGCCGGTCGCTCCGGACGGGCCCGCCCCCGCCTCGGCGCCCGCGCCCGCCCCCGCCCCGGCGCCCGCGCCCGCTACCGGGCCCGCGCCTGCCGATCCGCAGGGCTCGCTGCGGGCCTCGGACGCCGACCGGGACCGGATCGCGGACATCCTCAGGGAGGCCCTCGCCGAGGGGCGGATCGATCCCGAGGAGCACGCGGAGCGGATCGACGCCGTCTACCGCGCCAAGACCGTCGGCGAGCTGGAGCCGATCGTGCGGGACCTGCCCGCCCCCGGGACCCGGACGACCCCCGCGCCGGCCCCGCTCTACGGCCCCGAGGACACCGACGGCCCCGCGGACACGATGGTCGCCGTCTTCTCCGCCTCCACCCGGAAGGGACGCTGGCGGGTGGGCCGCAGGACCAACGCCTTCTCGTTCTTCGGCAGCATCGAGATCGACCTGACCGAGGCGATCTTCGCCCAGCGGCTCACCACCATCAACGCCACCTCGATCTTCGGCCACGTCGAGGTGCGCGTCCCGGAGAACATCACGCTGCGCGGCACCGGCACCGGCATCTTCGGCAACTTCGAGGTGGTGACCCTGGAGGGTGCCGACCCGCAGGCCCCGGTCGTGGTCGTCAACGGCTACGCGGTCTTCGGGAACGTGGAGGCCAGACCCCGGCGCGGCGCGTGGGTCACCGACCTGCAGAACCGGGTTCAGGACAAATTCCGTCGACATCTCGGCCACTGACGGCCACTGAACGGCGTCTCAGCTGCGGGCGGTGACCGGATTTCGCCGTCCGGTGTCCGGGCTGCGGAGCCACGCAGTGCATAGGCGCGCGCACAACGGGTAGGGCTTGGGGCATCGTCGCTCGCCCGCGGAAGCCGTCGTCAGGAGTAGACCGTGCTGCACACGCCGCATCAGCCCCTCCGGGTCGCCGCCGCCGTGCCGCCCCAGCGTATCCCCGCTCGGGAGGACGAGGCCGGTCCCTGGCACACGGAGGCGGTGTGCCGGAGGGACGAGGCCGGACTCTTCTTCGCCCCCTCCAAGGAGCCCACCGCCGCCCGGCTCTCCCGCGAGGAAGCCGCCAAGCGGGTCTGCGCCCGCTGCCCCGTGATGGTCGAGTGCCGGGAGCACGCGCTGCTCCAGCCCGAGCCGTACGGGGTGTGGGGCGGGCTCACCGCCGCCGAGCGCCGTGTCGTGCTGGCCCGGCGCCGCCGCCGGGACGTCGAGCTGCGCAAGGCCGCGGCGGCCGAGCGCGCCGAGCGGATCGCCAAGGCGGGCTGACGGCCGGCCGACGGCAGGCTGACGGGTCCCGCCACCCGTACGGGAAGGGGCGCCCCCACCGCACATGGGGGCGCCCCTCTTCGTACCGTCTTCGCCGCGTCGCGGTCCGGGCGCGGTGGCCCGGCCGCGGGGGCGGGTTACTTCGCCCGGTCGAAGTCGATCTTGCTGTAGGCGCGCAGCTTCGCGAGCCGGTGGGTCGAGTCGATCTGGCGGATCGTGCCGGACTTCGAGCGCATGACCAGCGACTGGGTGGTGGCGGTCTCGGAGCGGTAGCGCACGCCGCGCAGCAGCTCGCCGTCGGTGATGCCGGTGGCGACGAAGAAGACGTTGTCGCCGGAGACCAGGTCGTGGGTGGTGAGCACCCGGTCCAGGTCGTGACCGGCGTCGAGGGCCTTCTGCCGCTCGGCGTCGTCCTTGGGCCACAGCTTGCCCTGGATCACACCGCCCAGGCACTTTATGGCGCAGGCCGAGATGATGCCCTCGGGCGTGCCGCCGATGCCCATCAGCAGGTCGACGCCGGTGCCCTCGCGGGCGGCCATGATGGAGCCGGCCACGTCGCCGTCGGAGATGAACTTGATCCGGGCGCCGGTCTCGCGGATCTCCTTGACGATGCCCTCGTGACGCGGCCGGTCCAGGATGACCACGGTGACGTCCTCGGCCGTCATGCCCTTGGCCTTGGCGACCCGGCGGATGTTGACCGAGACGGGCGCGTTGATGTCGACGAAGTCGGCGGCCTCGGGGCCGGTGACGAGCTTGTCCATGTAGAAGACCGCGGACGGGTCGAACATCGCGCCACGGTCGGCGGCGGCCATGACGGCGATCGCGTTCGGCATGCCCTTGGCGTTGAGCGTGGTGCCGTCGATCGGGTCGACGGCGATGTCGACCTCGGCGCCGGTGCCGTCACCGACCCGCTCGCCGTTGAACAGCATGGGCGCCTCGTCCTTCTCGCCCTCCCCGATGACGACGACGCCGTTCATCGAGACGGTGGAGATCAGGGTCCGCATGGCGTTCACCGCAGCGCCGTCCGCGCCGATCTTGTCCCCGCGGCCGACCCACCGGCCGGCGGCCATGGCGGCGGCCTCGGTGACGCGGACCAGTTCGAGGGCGAGGTTGCGGTCGGGGGCCTCGGGGGAGACCTCCAGCTCGGGCGGCAAGTGGTGCTCGGTCATCGGAGCGCACCTTTCTGTACGGCGACGGCCGGGATGAAGAGGGTGATGCGACTCTATCGTCAGGCCGACATATTGAGCAGAGGGCCCCACGTATGAGCACACCACCATGATGCGACCATGGGTGCGTGGCAGGTATGCGAGGCAGACAGACGGTACGCGGGATGTTCCAGTCCCTCGCGGTGATCATGGTCGCCGCGGGCGTGATGTATCTCTTCATCCCGCACGACGAGAAGGCGAACCCGGTCCGGACGAAGGACTACCGGGTGGAGCTCCTGACGGCCCAGCGGGCGGCGCCGTATCCGGTGCTGGCCCCGGAGGGCCTCGGCGAGGACTGGCGGGCGACGGTCGTCTCGTACAAGCGCGAGGACCACAACGCCTGGCGGCTGGGCTTCCTGGACCCCGACACCCAGTACGTGGCGGTCAACCAGTCGACCGAGGACCCGAAGAAGTACGTCCCCGAGGTCACCCTGCAGGCGAAGGACTCGGGGAAGACCCAGACGGTCGCCGGGCAGGTCTGGCAGCGCTGGGAGGGGCCGAAGTACGACGCCCTGGTGCGCTCCGAGGGCGGTGTGACGACCGTGGTGACCGGCACGGCCTCGTTCGAGCGGCTCGCTCAGATGGCGGGCTCGCTCCAGGCGCAGAAGGCGCAGAAGGCGTAGGGCGGGCGACGTACGGCGGGCGGAGCGGCGCCTGCCGCACGTACGGCGAAGGGCCCCGGTGCGGTGTGCACCGGGGCCCTTCCCGTACGGCGTGGCCGCACGGCTTTCCCGTACGTGTCAGACGGTGGTGATGACCTCGTCGAAGGCGAGGCGCGGGGAGCGCGGGAACCAGGCGTCCTCGCCCGGCTTGCCGATGTTGACCACCATCAGCGGGGTGTGGTCGTCGTCCAGGAACTCCTTCTGGACGCCCGCGAAGTCGAGTCCCGTCATCGGGCCGGCGGCCAGACCGGCGGCGCGGACGCCGACGATGAAGTAGGCGGCCTGGAGCGCGGCGTTCAGCAGCGCGGACTGCTCACGGACCGGGCGCTCGGCGAAGAACATGTCCTTGGCCTGCGGGAAGTGGGGGAGCAGGGCCGGGAGCTCCTCGTGGAACTCGTTGTCCGCGGAGAGGATCGCGACCAGCGGGGCGGCCTTGGTCTTGGCCTGGTTGCCCTCGGCCATGTGCGCGACCAGGCGCTCGCGGGCCTCGGGGGAGCGGACCAGTGTGATGCGCAGCGGGCTCTGGTTGAAGGCGGTCGGGCCGTACTTGACCAGGTCGTAGATCGCCTGGACCTGCTCGTCGGTCACCGGCTCGTCGGTGAACGTGTTGGCCGTGCGGGCCTCGCGGAAGAGGAGGTCCTGGGCGGCGGGGTCAAGGGCGAGGGACATGCTGCGTACCTTCCGGACTGCGGGGTCGCCCGTCGGGGGGATCGAGCGATGTCACGACAGTACGCCCGGAGTAGGTGAACTTTCAACTAAACGAAGTGGATAGTGATCCGGTTCACAGGGTTGGGGCCGCCGGACCGTGATGACCTGCGCGTATGGCCGCTGTCGCGACGCCCGTGAGCCGGTGAGCCGGTGAGCCTGTGCGCCTGTCGCGGGCTGTGGCGCTGCCACGCCTGCCGCGCCTGAGTGACGTGCCTGCCGCGGGCTGTGGCACCTGCCGCGGGCTGGGCACTGCCGCACCCGCCGCACCCGCCGCGCCTGTCGCGCCTGTCGCGGGCTGTCGCGCCTGCCGCTGGCCGTCGCGGCTCCGCGGCTACTCGGCCTCGGCGGTCTCCTCCGCCGCCCGCTCGGCGGCCAGCGACGCGTCGAGCCGCGCCCGCGCGCCCTCCAGCCATCGCCGGCACACCTTCGCCAGCTCCTCGCCCCGCTCCCAGAGCGCCAGCGACTCCTCCAGGGTCGTCCCGCCCGCCTCCAGGCGCCGGACGACCTCGATGAGCTCGTCGCGCGCCTGCTCGTAACCGAGAGCGGTCTCTTCCGTGCCGGCTGCCATGCCGTCCTCCATGTTGGTTCGTCGTCTTCCGTACGGGCGGGGGCGGGGAGAGGGAGGTCAGGCGGCGCCGGGGTCGGGCTCGGCCACCCGGCGCACGGTGAACTCGCCCGCGGCGACCCGGGCCCGCAGCCGCTCGTCCACCGCGACCTCCTCCGGGTCCCGCACCACCGAGCCGTCCGCCCGCTGCAGCACCGCGTACCCCCGCTCCATCGTCGCCGCCGGCGACAGCGCCCGGACCCGCGCCCGGGTGTGCGACAGCTCGGAGTCGGCCCGGTCCAGGAGGTGGCCGAGGGTCCGCCGGCTCCGGGCCAGCAGCGCGTCCAGCTCGTCCTCCCTTACCTCCACCATCCGCTGGGGGTGCTCCATCACCGGCCGGGCCAGTGCGTGCGCGAGGCCCCGCTCCTCCCGTTCGAGGAGCCCGCGCACACACCGCAGCGCCCGGTCCCGCAGGCCCCGCACGCGCTCCAGCTCCTCGCCCACGTCCGGGACCACCTTCTTCGCCGCGTCCGTCGGCGTGGAGGCCCGCAGGTCCGCGACCAGGTCGAGCAGCGGCGAGTCCGGCTCGTGGCCGATCGCCGACACCACCGGCGTACGGCAGTCGGCGACCGCGCGGACCAGCTGCTCGTCCGAGAACGGCAGCAGGTCCTCGACGCTGCCGCCGCCCCGTGCCACGATGATCACGTCCACGTCGTCGTGGGCGTCCAGTTCCTTCACCGCCTGGATGACCTGCGGCACGGCCTTCACACCCTGCACCGCCACGTTCCGCACCTCGAACCGGACGGCCGGCCAGCGCCGCCGCGCGTTCTCCAGGACGTCACGCTCGGCGGCCGAGGCCCGGCCGACGACCAGACCGACCAGCTGCGGCAGGAACGGCAGCGGCTTCTTGCGGTCCAGCGCGAACAGACCCTCCGCGCCCAGGCTCCGCTTCAGCTGCTCCAGCCGGGCCAGCAGCTCCCCGATCCCGACCGGCCTGATCTCCGCCGCCCGCAACGACAGCTGCCCGCGCGGCGCGTACCACTCCGGCTTGGCGTGCACGACCACCCGCGCGCCCTCCGAGACGACGTCGGCGACGGCGTCGAAGACCTGGCGGTAGCAGGTGACGTTGATCGAGATGTCGTACGACGGATCCCGCAGCGTCAGGAACACGACCCCGGCCCCCGGCCGCCGCGACAACTGCGTGATCTGCCCCTCGACCCAGACGGCCCCCAACCGGTCGATCCACCCCCCGATGAGCCGCGAGACCTCGCCGACGGGCAACGGCGCTTCCGCAGACGTGTTCAGACCCATGCGCCGAGCGTAACGGGCGGCTCGGACAGAGGGGGGCGCGCGGTGCGGGGCCGGAGGGGTGCTGCGCGGTGCGAGGCCAGAGGCGGGTGCGCGGAGGGGGCGCGTGCGGGGCGCGTGCCGAGGGCGTACGCCTGCCCACCCGCCTGACCCGGCCCGCACGCGCGCGGTGCGGAGCGGCCCGCCGTCGGCGCCGACGCGCGGACACCGCCGCTCGTCCCCGGCCTCGTCCGGGCCCCCCGGACCGGACTACCCCACCGGCCGCCGAACCCCCTGCACCGCGAGGACGATCAGACCGACGCCCAGCCAGACCACGCCCACCACCTGGGCCGAGGGGGCCGCCTCGATGATCACCGCGACCAGGATCGCCGCTCCGACGGCGGGGGCCACCAGGTGGGGCAGCCAGCGGGGCGGGCCCGCCATGCGGCGGACGGCGAACCAGCCCACCACGCTCGCGTGCAGCAGGACGAACGCCGTCAGGGCGCCGATGTCGACGACCGACACCAGGTGGTCGAGCCCGTCGTCACGGCGGGCCGCCCACACGGCGGCGATCATCGTCACCGTCGCCGACACCAGGAGCGCCACCCTCGGCACGCCCGAGTCCGTACGGGCCAGGACGTGCGGGAGACGGCGTTCGCGGCCCATCGCGAAGAGCAGGCGCCCGCCCGCCGCCTGGCCGGCCAGCGCCGCGAAGGCCGCGCCGATCGCCTTCGAGACCGCGACCAGATCGTGCAGCCAGTCGCCCACCGCCGAATCCACCGCGTCGTAGAACGCCGAGCCCTGCGCCGACGGATTCGCCGCCAGCTCCGCGGACGACATCGGCTCGAGCAGCGCCACCAGCCAGGTCTGCGCCACGAACAGCACCCCCGCGAGCGCCAGGCAGAACAGCACCGCCCGCGCCACCTTTGCGGAGCCCCCCGTCACCTCCTCCGCGAAGGACGCGATCGCGTCGAACCCCAGGTACGACAGGACCGCCACCGACACCGCCCCGACGACCGCCGCGGCCGAGAACCCCGCGTCCCCCGTCAGCGGCGACCACCAGTCGCGCCGCGTCCCGTCCCGTACGAGCACCACGAGCGCGGACACGACGAAGACCAGCAGCACCACGATCTCCATCGCCAGCACCGCGAAGCCGACCCGTGCCGCCGCCCGCACGCCCCACAGGTTGAGCAGGGTCGTCAGGACGACCGCGAGGCCCGTCCACACCCACCGGTCCACCCCGGGGACCAGCGCCTCCATGGCGATGCCGGCGAAGAGGTACGCGACCGCCGGGATGAGGAGGTAGTCGAGCATCGCCATCCAGCCGGCCACGAAGCCCGGCCCCTCGCCCAGCGCCGTCCGCGCGTACGTGAAGACGGACCCGGCCTTCGGCGCGACCCGCACCATCTGCGCGTAACTGAAGGCGGTGAACGCCATGGCGACGGTCGCCACCACGTACACGAGCGCGACGGCCCCGTGCGACTTGGCGTCGAGGGTGCCGAAGACGCCGACCGGTGCCATCGGGGCGATGAAGAGGAGTCCGTACACGACAAGATCGCGGAATCCAAGATTCCGGCGAAGGCTCTCGTGCTCCCCGACCTGGGCTTCCTGTGCCATGGCGCCAGTTTCGGCCACGTCGGGGAGCAAACCGCTGACCGACGCGGCCTTACGATGGGGCCCATGACTGCAACGCCCGCGCCGACGCCCGCGACGAACCGCCCGAAGCGTGTCCTGCTCGCCGCTCCCCGCGGATACTGCGCGGGCGTGGACCGCGCCGTGATCGCGGTGGAGAAGGCCCTGGAGCAGTACGGGGCCCCGATCTACGTCCGGCACGAGATCGTCCACAACAAGTACGTCGTGCAGACCCTGGAGCGGAAGGGCGCCATCTTCGTCGACCAGGCGACCGAGGTGCCGCCGGGCAACATCGTGATGTTCTCCGCCCACGGCGTCGCCCCGACCGTCCACGAGGAGGCCCGCCAGGGCCGCCTCAAGACCATCGACGCGACCTGCCCGCTGGTCACCAAGGTCCACAAGGAGGCCGTGCGCTTCGCCAAGGAGGACTTCGACATCCTCCTCATCGGTCACGAGGGCCACGAGGAGGTCATCGGCACCTCCGGCGAGGCCCCCGACCACATCCAGCTCGTCGACGGCCCCGAGGACGTCGCCAAGGTCGAGGTCCGCGACCCGTCCCGGGTCGTCTGGCTCTCCCAGACCACGCTCTCGGTCGACGAGACCATGGAGACGGTGGACGCGCTGAAGGAGAAGTTCCCGCAGCTGATCTCCCCGCCGTCCGACGACATCTGCTACGCGACCCAGAACCGCCAGCTGGCCATCAAGGAGCTCGCCGGCCAGGCCGAGCTGGTCATCGTGGTCGGCTCCAAGAACTCCTCGAACTCGCAGCGCATGGTCGACGTCGCCAAGCAGGCCGGCGCCCCCGCCGCCTACCTGGTCGACTTCGCCAGCGAGATCGACGAGAGCTGGCTCGAGGGCGTCACCAGCGTCGGCCTGTCCTCCGGCGCCTCCGTCCCGGACGTGCTGGTCCAGGAGGTCCTGGAGTGGCTGGCCGAGCGCGGCTACGCCGACGTCGAGCTGGTCAAGACCGCCGACGAGTCGCTCACCTTCTCGCTGCCCAAGGAGCTCCGCAACCGGGACCTGCGCGCGGAGGCGGCGGCACTGGTGGAAAGCGAGTAACGCCGCCGCCCGGCCCGTACGGTGGGTCCATGAACGTCTTCGGAGTGGACATCGGCGGATCGGGCATCAAGGGCGCCCCCGTGGACCTCGACCGCGGCGACCTGGCCGAGCCCCGCCACAAGGTACTCACCCCGCAGCCCGCGACACCCGACGGTGTCGTGGGCCGCGTCGTCGAGGTCGTACGGAACTTCGGCTGGTCCGGGCCGGTCGGCGTCACCTTCCCCGGGGTCGTGACCGGCTCCACGATCCGTACCGCCGCCAACGTGGACAAGGGCTGGATCGGCGTCGACGCGGGCCGGCTGATCAGCGAGCGGCTCGGCGGACTGCCGGTGACCGTCCTCAACGACGCCGACGCGGCCGGCCTCGCCGAGATGTCCTTCGGCGCGGGCCGGGGCCGCACGGGCACCGTCATCGTGCTGACCCTGGGCACCGGCATCGGCTCGGCCGTCTTCACCGGCGGCCGGCTGCTGCCCAACACCGAGCTCGGCCACCTGGAGCTCAAGGGCCACGACGCCGAGAAGCGCGCCTCGGCGAAGGCCCGCGAGGACGAGGACCTGACCTGGGAGCACTGGGCGACCCGGCGCCTGCGGAAGTACCTGGCGCACGTGGAGATGCTGTTCTCGCCGGAGCTCTTCATCATCGGCGGCGGCGTCAGCCGCAAGGCGGACCGGTTCCTGCCCCTGATCGAGGGCATCGAGGCCGAGATCGTCCCGGCGGAGCTGCAGAACAACGCGGGCATCGTGGGCGCGGCGATGGCGGCGCGGCCGGCGGCATAGGGGTTTCCGTTACGGGGTGGGGACGGCGCCCGGGGGACCTGGCCCGTGCGGTCCGGGCCCGCGCCGAGCGGTTCCGCGTGGCCAGGGCCGTACGCCGCCGGGGCGCCCCCGGCCGCGTCGGCCCACGCCGCCCGCCCCGGCTTGCGCCGCCCGTCCGCGCCGCCCCGCCCTGGCCCGGCCGCGCCGCGCTTGTGGCGCCCGGTCTGCTGCCCGCCCGTCCCGCTAGCCGCGCTCGGGTGCCGGACGGCGTACGGGGCGTACGGGCGAGCCCGCCGCGGCGGCCCGCTGGCGGCGGCCCATGTCCCGGACCTTGCGCACGCTCGCGATGACACCGGCCACGAGGGTGCCGCCGTACAGCCACCCCGCGTGCACGGCGAGGGCCGTGACCAGGGCCATCGCCTGGCCGCCGACCCCGCTCGTACCGCCCGAGATCGGCACGACGCCGACGGCGAAGGCGATCGGCACGCTGATCGGGGCTGTCACGAGGTCGGCCGTCCTGACCCAGAGCGCCGTCAGGGCGCTGACCGGCAGGAACAGCAGGCCGAAGACCAGCGGCGAGCCGTCGAACAGAAGCCAGTCGAGGAAGCCGATCACCAGCATGACGGCCGACGCGAACAGACCGGCGCCGAGGCCGGTGAGCCGGGGGCTGGGCAGCCTGCGCAGCGCCACGACCACCGGCGGCGCGGGCCGCTCCAGCCGCGGCCGGCCCGGGCCCGGCCGGGCGGCGACGCGGTAGACCGCCGCACCCTCGACCAGCGCGCCGGGCGGCGTCAGAGGGGCCTTCGGCCGTCCCCCGGCGGGGCGGCGGGGCTGCGGCTTGCGTGTCCTGTGCTGCTCCACCCCACCAACGTAGGTCGGAAGGGGCCGGGAACCGGGTGCGGGACACGCCCTTTGGGTGACCTTGGCGCGAAGAGCGCCGTCTTGGGACGGTCCGGTGCGCCCGTAAACTGGGGACACACCGAATCCACTCCTTATAGGGAAGTCGCCACCGTGTCGCTCACGATCGGAATCGTCGGCCTGCCGAATGTCGGCAAGTCGACCCTGTTCAACGCCCTGACCAAGAACGACGTGCTGGCGGCCAACTACCCGTTCGCCACGATCGAGCCCAACGTCGGCGTCGTCGGCGTGCCGGACGCCCGCCTGGACAAGCTCGCCGAGATCTTCGGCTCGCAGCGGATCCTCCCGGCCACGGTCGACTTCGTCGACATCGCCGGCATCGTGCGCGGCGCGAGCGAGGGCGAGGGCCTCGGCAACAAGTTCCTGGCGAACATCCGGGAGTCGGACGCGATCTGCCAGGTCATCCGTGCCTTCAAGGACGAGAACGTCGTCCACGTCGACGGCAAGGTCTCGCCCAAGGACGACATCGAGACGATCAACACCGAGCTGATCCTCGCCGACCTGCAGACCATCGAGAAGGTCCTCCCGCGCCTCCAGAAGGAGTCCCGGATCAAGAAGGACGTGGCCCCGAAGGTCGCGGCGGTGGAGGCGGCCCAGGCGATCCTGGAGAAGGGCGACACCCTCTTCTCGCAGGGCATCGTCCAGGGCTCGGAGAAGGCGGAGCTCCTGCACGACCTCCACCTGCTGACCACGAAGCCTTTCCTCTACGTGTTCAACGTCGATGAGGACGAGCTGACCGACGAGGCGTTCAAGGACGAGCAGCGCGCCCTCGTCGCCCCGGCCGAGGCGATCTTCCTCAACGCCAAGCTGGAGGCCGACCTGGCCGAGCTGGACGAGGAGGACGCCATGGAGCTCCTCCAGTCCGTCGGTGCCGAGGAGCCCGGCCTCGCCACCCTGGCCCGCGTCGGCTTCGACACCCTCGGCCTCCAGACCTACCTGACGGCCGGCCCCAAGGAGTCCCGCGCCTGGACCATCAAGAAGGGCGCCACGGCCCCCGAGGCGGCCGGTGTGATCCACACCGACTTCCAGAAGGGCTTCATCAAGGCCGAGGTCATCTCCTTCCACGACCTCGTCGAGACGGGCTCGGTCGCCGAGGCCCGCGCGGCTGGCAAGGCCCGCATGGAGGGCAAGGACTACGTGATGCAGGACGGCGACGTGGTGGAGTTCCGCTTCAACGTCTAATACGTTCGGCGAAAGGCCGTCTGACCTGCGACGGAGCGGGTTGGGCGGCCTTTGCGGTCCGCACGGAGTCCGCAGCGTGCTGACTTCGGTCAGCGCGCGGGGGAGCGGCTACGCCGCTTCGGCGACCTGTGGCTGGGCATCGGCGGACTGGTCCGCGTACGCCTTGTCGACGGCGGCCCGGGTCCGCTCCTCGGAGTCGGGCCACAGGTGGGTGTAGATGTTCAGCGTCATGGCCGCATTGGTGTGGCCGAGACGCTCGGAGACCGTCTTCACGGACTCGCCGTGCTTGATCAGCAGGCTGGCGTAGTGGTGCCGGAGGGCGTGGGGTTTGGTGCCCTTCGGTATGCGGGCCTTCGCGCAGGCGGGCCGCCAGGACGCGTCCATGAAGTGCGTGTAGACCACGGGTCCGCCCTGCGGCGCCGTGAAGATCCAGCCCTCGGGCCCATCGGCGGGAAAGTCCCGCAGGTGGGCCTCCATCGCATCCACCGCCATGCGGGGGAGCGGGACCGTGCGATGCGAGCGAGCGGTCTTGGGCGGGCAGACGTACACGCCGTGCTTGGCGGTCGGCTGGATCTGCTGCTCGACCGAGACGGTCGCGTGCAGTAGGTCCACGTGCCGGAGCTGGAGGCCGAAGAGCTCGCCGGGGCGGAGCCCGGTGGCCGCGCCGAGCAGCACGAGGCCCCTGTAGCGCGAGGGTATCTCCTCGGACAACGTCCGCACCTGCTCGACGGCCAGCGGCACGATCTTCTTCCGGGGCACCGAGGGCAGCTTCGCCTCGGCGCACGGGTTGTGGGGGATCATCCGGTCACGGACAGCCGCCCGGAAGACGGCGTTGACCGTGTTGAAGACCGTCCGTGAGGTACTGGCGGCCAGCCCGTGCGTGGTGGTCAGGCTGGTGATCCAGCTCTGTACATCACCGGGCTTGACTGCGCCGAGCGCCCGCTTCTCCCACGCCGGGTAGACGTAGCAGCGCAGGTGCTGTGCCACCGCCTTGGCAGTGGAAGGCCGGTGCGGCTGGATGGCCCGCCATTCCTCCGCGTACTCCTTGAAGGGCTTCTTCGCCGATCGCGGGTCGACGTACTGACCGGTGTCCAGGCTGGCCGTGACCTCGTCGATCCATCGCTGGGCGTCGATCTTGCGGTCGAAGTGGCGGGCGTACTCCTTGCCGTCGAGGTCACGGTAGCGAGCTCGCCATTGGCCATTGGGGCGCTTCTGGATGTTGGCCAAGTGGCTTCTCCTTCGTGTCGGTTGTCAGTAGTGGCCGCCGTCCTCGATGTCGCCGCTGAGTGCGCGAGCGTCCCGCTCGTCGCCCATGAGGCGGAGGCACTGCTCGTGGATCGCCCGCGAGCTGTCGGAATGAGCCTTGATGTGGTCGGCGATGGCGACCACGGTGCGATGGAGGCGGTCGCGCGCATCTCGGGCCTCGTAGAACGCCTCGACGGCCCTCCTGGACGAGGCGCCGGCGCTGTCGAGCCCTTCCAGGGGCGCCGCCACCGACCTGGGCCGCGCCGACGTCGAGCGCCGCCGCTTCCTCGCCATTGCGGCCTTCACCACCGCCGGCGTCGCCATGCCTCTCGGATACGACCACGAAGCCACTGCCCGAATGCTCCGCGCCCGCGCCGGCACGTCCCTGGTCGGCACGGAGGACGTGGACGTCGTACGGCAGATCAGCGCGGCCTTCAGTGCGGCCGACGAGCGCCTCGGCGGTGGGCACGGCCTGACCTCCGTCACCGCTTACCTCGCCGACATCGCCGCCCCCATGCTGCGCGGACGCTTCCCCAGTGAAGCCTTACGCCGGGCCGCCTTCGGTGCTGTCGCCGAACTGGCCTATCTCGCAGGGTGGAAGCACCACGACCTCGGCCAGGAAGGCGCCGTCCAGCGCTACTACCAGGTCGGCTACAAGCTCGCCTGCGAAGCCGACCCCCACGGCCACGCCGCCTGGATGATGCGCACCCTCGCCCACCAGGCCCTCAGCCTCAAGCAGCCCCACCACTGCGTCGACCTCGTCGAAGGCGCCCTTTTCGACGCGGTCTCGGCCACGTCGATAGCCAGACCGAGGCCCTCCTCCACATCACCCACGCCCGCGCCTACGCCGCCACGATGAGAAGTCGTCGGCCGCACGCGCCCTGTTTGCCGCCGAAGACGCCCTCCTCCGAGACGACGGCCCCCAGCCCAGCTACTCACGCGTAGGCGGCCCCGCTGCTGGAACCGTGACCATCCACACCGCTCGCACCCTGACCGACCTCGCCGATCGCATCGGCACCGAGCAGCAGCACCGGGACGCGCTCACCCGCTGGGACCCGGAGAAGTACAAGCGCGTCCATGCCCTCACCCACGCGGACCTCGGCGACAGCCTGGCCGCCCAGGCCCGCGCCGACGAGGCCGTTGCCGCCTGGACCCAGGCCCTGGTCCTCATGGAGGGCATGCCCTCCGACCGCACCCGCAAGGCGATCACCTCGATCCGCTCCACCCTCGCGGTCTACCAGCGCCGCCGTGTCCTCGCCGCCTCACCACACCGAGTCCAGCCTGGCGCGACACGCTCGGACTGGCCGCGTGAACGGCATTGAGTTCCTGGCCGACGTCCAGGCCCGGCGCGACAAGACCGCAGCCCGTGCCGACGAACTGCTCAGTCGATCCGGCACTTGACCGCCACCCTGACCGAGACCGAAGCACGACTCGCGAACCCGGTCACCAAGGTCATCGCCGAACTCGCACCGGCTCCAGGCCAACCCGCACCACCCGAGACGAACACCGCCTACCAGACCATCGACCATCGTGAACACCTTCAACCGGTATCCCGATCAAGAGTTCCGAGCCCAGGAGGGGTCGTCTTGCGCGTGGATGGGGTATTGGGGCGACTCTGACCTGTGCGTTTGCGTCCGGCGGCGCGGAGTCAGCTCAAACTTCCGGCGTTTACGGCCCTTCCTGCCGCTTCCCGGAGTCATCCGTGTCCGTCTCGAAGACGACACGTCCAGGACGGTTCTGATCGAACCCCACCGCCCAGGAGCCACGTCGACGTCGCTCGGCTCCTGGTGGTACGTGGGCGCATTGCGCGAAGCGGCCCGCTGGGCGGTCGGCAGCACCGAGACGGACTTGCTCGACCTCGACAGGCTGACGGCAGCCGGGGCCCTGGACCACGTAGTGGCCGATCTCGTCGGCGATCCGTCCTGGCATGACCCAGCGGCCACCGTCGCCCGGCCCTTTACCGCCTCGTCGGCTTCGATGCGCGTGACGGAGGGGCTGTCAGCCTCTATCTCGCGCTGCCCGAGCGGGGCGCGATCGGCGTCGACGTCGGTACGACCGACCCGGAGTCCAGGGAAAGCCGTCCTGTGGGCTGGTGGGCCTCCACCAAAGGCAGTGCGCATCCCTGGTGCCGTCGACCCGCACTGCGGTGGCGTGTACGACGCGACCGCCTGGGCGTGAGACCCGTGTCTCGCCCGCCTGTTTGCCGTTTTACCTGGTCACAGCGCTGCTATGCAGTGGGCCAGGCGACGCCGGGGCTTCTCGACGCGATGCGGGGAGCGCGTGACACGGTATCGCCGTCGGCCATGCATGATGCGGAGAGCACGGTCGACCAGCTCCGGCTCAGGGGTCTCTCCGCAGGGGGCGTGGGGGCGTGACGCTCGTTTGACGCTCCAACCAACCACCTCAGGAACCTGCTGGCGAGACCGTAAAGACGCCTCTGGCCTGTTCCCCGCCCTTTGTCATGCCTGTGAGCCGTCGGATGACGTGCATGACTCGACTGCATGACTCGTATCGGTCGAAGGTCGCGTCTTGTGTCATCGAGTGGAGGCCTTATGTATGGTCCTGCCTGGGCATTGCGGCGACTTCTCTTGACTGGTGCGCATGACTGTTGATTGAATCCCAGTCGTGGGTGGCGCACCAAAGTGCCTCCCTGATCAGCGTTGAAGGGATGAGTTCCATGGAGAAGTTCACGACCACCTCCGGTGACAGCGTTCTGGCCGGCCTTCTGGGTGACACGGAGGCCGTTGCCGGTCTCGCCGAGCTGGAGGTCGATTTCGGCGGCGAGCAGTGGGCCGTCCGCATCAACCCGACCCTGCCCTGCCACACGGTCTGAGGCACGGATCCCGCGGGCGGGTCCCCGCCCGCGGGCCGGCGTCTGAGGGAGGAGGCGGCGTGAGGGAAGTCGCCGTGGCGGCCTGGGCCGCGACTCTGCGCGGGCCGGACGGCGGCGTCGTATCGCCGCCGGTGGTCGGTGTTCGTTCCGGGCGTCCGCGCCTGGAGCGCGTTCCCGGGCCCAGGCTGGACACGCGCATCCGTACAGGCCGGTATTCCCCGGTTCTTTTGGAGAGCGCCGGCCGTACCTTGGCGACCCTGCACAGTGCCACGTCGGCCGTCGACGTGACCGGGTCCGCCGCGTTCGAAGAGCCGTTGTGGGAACCGGTTTCCCTGGAGACCCATCTCGGGCTCTCCGCCGCCCAATCGAGAATTCTTAGCGCGTTGCACGGCGACCGCGTCCTCCGGGACCGAGGCCGGCTGGTGCGCGAGCGGCTGCGCGAGGAGATCACGCTCTGTCATGGTGACGCGCGTACCGCGAACTTCTGTGTGACGGAATCCTCCGATTCCGTGCTGATCGACTGGGAATCGGCTGGTCGCGGTCACCCCGCGGGCGATATGGCCGGTCTTCTCGGGGCGATCCTGTCCGATCTGCTCGTGCACTCCGGAAGTCCGGTGCGAACCGACCCGTCCGTCGTCCTCGCGACGGCTGTCGACCGATGGACCGTGGCCGTACGCGCGGCGCTCTCCGGATATCGCCGGGCGAACGGCGACGACCTCGGCGGAATCGTGGGTCCCGCCGTCGGATCGGCCTTGCTGGTGCGCGCGTTCACGCGGGCGGCCTATACGACCTATGACCGTACGGTGGCGTGCCTGTACGAGGTCGGATCGTCGCTTCTGCGTGCGCCGGAACGCTGGAAGGCGATCGATGCTCAGGGATGAACGAGATCGTATGCGGGATCTGCGCGGTGACATCGAGCGGGTGGTTCTCCAGGATGCACGTGGGGGATCGACGCCGGGGGAGGAGGAACTGGCCAGCCGGATCTACAGCGCCCTGCACAGTCGGAGAATCCCGTCCAACGGTCGGGAAAACGCCCATCGTGAACAATATGCGCGCATGCTCACCGGGATTCGGGGCCGTCTCTCCGATGTGACCGTTCCCCTCGCGAACTGGGCACTCGTGGGCAGTGCTGGTGAATCCTTCGTGGTTCGTCACAGGTCCGGTGGCGAGGTGGCCGTTCCCCGGTCCTTCGTCGAGATCCGCGACGACGGGCAGGTGGCCGTCAGGGCCCCGGCCGTCGCCGTCTCCTCGGACGTCCGGTGGCTGCGCTGGAACCCGCCGGTCCCGGATGCCGAAGCCCTGCGCGCGCGCATCTACCTCAATCTCTCTCCCGACCGGGGCGTCGATACCTGGTGCCGGACGGTCCGTGCGCTGCACGGCGCCGGGGTGGTCTTCACCTCGAAGATCGCCGGCTCACGCGCTCTCCTGGAAAGGGCCGACAGCGGCGTGCTCTATCTGGCGCCGAAGGAGTTGCCTTCCGCTGTCGCGGTCCTCGGAAAGGCGGAGATCGCGCGGGATCTCGATCCTCAGGTGCCGGCATTCGGTGGAAAGTTCGCGCCGGGAATAGGCGTGGCCATTGTGCCGGATCAGCAGCCCGCGCACACCAGTGTGGGTCTCCATTGGGCGCTTCGATTTGCCTCCGCCTGGCTGCGTCAAGGGTCCGGCGGAATCGACGCCGTGTGCAGTGCGATGTACCGATCCTGGAGCGACGTTCTCCAGCACATAGCAGAGGATGGCAAACGTGACATCGGCTCCGCCGACAGCTGACCAGAAGGCGGCATTCGACCGGGACGGATTCCTTTTCCCGGTGGACGTGCTCTCCGCCGGCGAAGCCGCCGAGCTCGCTTCTCAGGTGGAGAACCACATCAGGGAATCCCGTCTCGTCGGCGGCATCGTCTCGACTTTCGCCGCCGCCCCCAAGGTGCATGTCCTCCAGCCCTGGGCGGAGCGATTGGTACGGGATCCGCGCCTGCTGGACATAGCCCGGTCCATGCTCGGACCCGACCTCCTGGTGTGGAGCACGAACATCTTCGTCAAGAACCCGGGCGAGCAGGTCGACTACGCCTGGCACCAGGACGCTCTCACCTACGATCTCGAACGCGGTACGCGCGGCGGCGTGCGCGTCTGGCTGGCGCTGACCGATACCGGACCGGAGAACGGAACGCTTCGCTACGCGGCCGGAACCCACCGGGAGGGAGTCTTCCGGCACGTCCGCACCGCGGCCGAATCCGCCACGCGCGTCGGTGACGAGGTGGACGTCGACGTCACGGGGTGCGAGCTGCACGACGTGGTGCTGTCGGCGGGGCAGTGCTCACTCCACGACATGCTCGTCGTGCACGGGTCCGGCGGCAACAGCACGGAGCGCCCCCGCATCGCCTTCGCCATCGACTACCTGTCGACGCGCGTGCGGCCGACGGGTGATCTGCCGGACTCCGCGATGCTGGTCAGCGGCCAGGACGACCAGGGCAACTTCCAGTTGGAGCGTGGTCCCCTGGGCCGCGCTCCCCAGGACGTCCTCGACGAGTACCGCACGGCCGTGGCCCGGCGCATGGCGCGCCTGCGCACCGCCGAGCAGGCGCAGGCGCGGGCCGGGCTCCTCAGCATCGACGCCCCCGCGTGACAGATCCACATGCTCCGTGAGAACCCGCGGCCGGGCCGACGGGGCACGGGCAGCCATCCCCGTACCCCGTTGAGCGGGGCCCTGCTCCCGAAGAGAGGCGAGCACGCATGACAAGCAGCGTGACCGAGGCTTTTGTCCGACAGGCCCGCACCACCCCCGACGCCGTCGCCGTCGTCTCCGGCGCGTCCCGGCTCACCTACCGTGAACTCCTCGACAGGGCCCTCGATCTGGCGGCCCGTCTCGCCGACGGCCCTGGGCCCCGTACCCCCGTGGCGATCTGCCTCGACCGTTCTCCGCGACTCGTCGTGGCGGTGCTTGGCGCCTTGCTCGCGGGGCGGGGGTACGTGCCCCTCGACACGGCCTACCCGGACGCCCGGCTGCGGCACATGCTGGCCGACTCCGGCGCCGAGGTGCTCCTGTGCGACAGTCGCACCGCCGTCGAGGTGCCGGCTGTCGCCGAGGCGGGGGCGCATCTCCGGATGCTGTGCCTGGACGACATGGCAGTACGGCCCACGCCCGCCGGCGGCGCGGCCCGGGAGCTCCCGGCGGTGGCGCTGGAAGACCTCGCGTACGTGCTGTACACCTCGGGTTCCACCGGGCAGCCCAAGGGCGTCGCCATGCCCCATGGGCCGCTGGCCCGGCTCGTCGACTGGCACGCCAGGACCGACGAACCGCAGGCGGGGCTGGTCACCGCCCAGTTCGCCCCCATCAGCTTCGACGTCTCGTTCCAGGAGATCTTCACCACGCTGTGCGCCGGGGGCACGCTCGCGCTCGTGGACGAGCAGTCCCGGCGCGATCCCGACCGGCTGCTCGACCTGCTGATACGGCACGGGGTCACCCGGCTCTTCCTGCCGGCCGCCGCCCTCCACCAGCTCGCCCAGCGCGGCGTACGGCGCCCCGACCGGCCGGCCCTGCGCGACATCGTATGCGCCGGTGAACAGCTCCAGGTCACGGACGCGGTCCGGCAGTGGCTCCGGGCCATGCCCGGCTGCCGCCTGCACAACCACTACGGGCCCACCGAGTCCCACGCCGTCACGGCACACGTGCTCGACGGCGATCCGGCCGACTGGCCGCAACTGCCGCCGATCGGGAAGCCGATGCCGTACGTGGACGTGCTGCTCCTGGACGGTGACGGGCGACCGGTCCCGGACGGCGAACACGGGGAGCTGTTCCTGTCCGGTCTCTGCCTGGCCGACGGCTATCTGAACCGCCCCGATCTGACCGCCGAGCGCTTCGAGAAGCCCGCCGACGGCACCGCACGACGCTACCGCACCGGCGACCTGGCGCGGCGGCTGCCCGGCGGCGCCCTGGAGTACCTCGGCCGCGGTGACCGACAGGTCAAGATCCGCGGACACCGCGTGGAAACCGGGGAGGTCGAACTGGCACTGGCCGCCCACCGGGACGTGGAGGAGTGCTGCGTGGTGACCACGGTCGACCAGGCCGGGCAGAACCAGCTCGCGGCCTACGTCGTGCCCGCGCCGGGCGCGGCCGAACACGGCGTGAGGGAACCGGTGACGATGCGCGGCGTGCCCAAGTGGCACCGGCATCTGACCGAGAAGCTGCCGGAGTTCATGGTACCCCCCACCTATGTCCTGCTGGAACGGCTCCCGTTGACGCCCAGCGGCAAGGTCGACCGGGCCGCGCTGCCCGCTCCGTCCACCGCCCGCCCGGCGCTCGCGGTCCCGCTGGTGCCGCCGGCCACCCCGGACCAGGAACGCCTCGCCGCCGTGTGGCGGGAGGTGCTCCAGCTCGACGAGGTCGGCGTGGACGACAACTTCTTCGACCTGGGCGGCAATTCGCTGCTCGTCGCGCACATGTACACGCGGCTGACCGATGTCGTCGGCCGACGCTTCCCCCTGGTCGTGCTCTTCGACCGACCCACCATCCGTTCCCTGGCGGAGTACCTGGACCAGGACGCCTCCGGTCCCACGCGCGGACGGCCGGCCCGTGGCCGCGTCCGCCGTGACCGGTCCGTCCGACGAACCACCACAGCCGTGACGAAGGACACCCTGGCATGAACGACCACGCCGTTTCCGCCCTCGACTCCCACGACGACGAAGCCGCGGCCGACGCCGTCGACATCGCCGTCATCGGCATCGGCTGCCGCTTCCCTGGGGCTCCGGACCCGCAGACGTTCTGGCGGAACCTCGCCGACGGGGTCGAGTCCGTCACCGTGTCCCCGACCGCGCCCGCCGACGGCGGCGACCAGCAGGTGCGCGCCGCCGCCGTGCTGCCCGGCGTCGATGCCTTCGACGCCTCGTTCTTCGGGTACAGCGCGCGGGACGCCGAACTGCTGGATCCCCAGCACCGGACCTTCCTCGAATGCGCCTGGGAGGCAGTCGAGGACGCCGGATACCACCCCGCCGGGCTCCAGGGACCGGTCGGCGTCTACGGCGGCTCCGGCCTCAGCACGTACATGATCAACAATGTGTATCCGGCCCGCGGTTCCCGGAGTGACAGCAACTTCCTCGACTCCATGGCCGACCTCCAGATCGCGGTCGCCGCCGACCGTGACTATCTCGCCTCCCGGGTCTCGTACAAGCTGGACCTCACCGGCCCCGCCGTCGCCGTGCAGGCAGCCTGTGCCACCTCGCTCTACGCGGTCCACCTCGCCTGCCAGGCGCTGCTCAACGGCGAGTGCGCCACCGCCCTCGCCGGCGCCGTCAGCATCCCGGTGCCCCAGATCGAGGAGTACGCGTACGAGCCGGGCATGGTGTTCTCGCCCGACGGCCACTGCCGGGCCTTTGACGAGGACGCCGAGGGCACGGTCTTCGGCAGCGGGGCCGGCGTGGTCCTGCTCAAGCCGCTCCGCGAGGCCCTCGCCGACGGCGACAGCGTGTACGCCGTCATCAAGGGATCGGCCATCAACAACGACGGCGGGCGCAAGGTCGGTTACACCGCGCCCAGCGTCCAGGGCCAGGCCGAGGTGATCGAGGCCGCACTGGACGTGGCGGGCGTCGACCCGTACACCATCGGTTACGTTGAGGCGCACGGCACCGGCACCACGCTCGGCGACCCCATCGAAGTCGCGGCCCTGACCCAGGCCTACGGCACCGAGCCGGGCAGCCACCGGTGCGGGATCGGCACCGTGAAGACCAACATCGGTCACCTGGGCTGGGCCGCGGGCATGGCCGGGCTGATCAAGACCGTGCTTGCCCTGCACCACCGCACGATCCCGCCGTCGCTCCACTTCCGCCGTCCGAACCACCGGATCGGTTTCGAGCACACGCCCTTCCACGTGGTCACCGAGCGCACCGACTGGCCGGCCGGGGAGGACGCCCCGCGCCGGGCCGGCGTCAGCGCCTTCGGCCTCGGCGGCGTCAACGCCCACGTCATCCTGGAGGAGGCGCCCGGACAGCCGCCGCTCGCCGTGGACCGCCAGGAGGCGGTGCTGCTGCCGCTGAGCGCCGCGACCCCCGAGGCGCTCACCGAGCTCGCGGGCCGATATCGCGACCGGCTGGCCGCCGGATCCGGCACGCCGTTCACCGAGGTCGCCGCCACCGCCGCCCTCGGGCGACGGCACCTTCCGCACCGCATGGCCGTCGTGGCCGCCGACGCGGAGCGGGCCGCCGCGCTGCTCGGAAACCGTCTGGAGGACGGCCTGCCCGCCGCGAGGCGGAGCGGCCACGGCGCGCCGCGCGTCGCCGCCCTCTTCAGCGGTCAGGGTGGGGAGTACCTGACCATGGGCCGGGGCCTGTACGAGACCGAGCCGGTCTTCCGGGCCGCCGTGGACTCCTGCGACCCCGTTCTGCGGGAGTACCTCGGCTCGTCCGTCGCCGAGTTCCTCTACACGGCGACGGAGATCGGGGCCGTCCCCCGCATCGCCGAGGCCCAGCCGCTGGTCTTCGTCCTGCAGACCGCGCTGTTCCGGCTCTGGGAGTCCTGGGGCGTCGCCCCCACGGTCATGATGGGACACAGCCTCGGTGAGTACGCGGCGGCCTGGGCCGCCGGCGTCTTCTCCCTGGAGGACGGGCTGCGGCTGGTCGCCGAGCGCGGCCGGCTGCTCCAGGAACTCCCCGAGAACGGCGCGATGGTCGCCGTACTGGCGGGAGAGAAGGACGTCTGCGCACTGCTGCGCGAGGGTGACCGGATCTCGGTCGCCGCCGTCAACGGCCCCGCCAACACGGTGCTCTCCGGACGCGCCGAAGCGGTGGCCGAGGTGTCCGCCCGGCTGCGCGCGCACGGGATCGAGGTCAAGGAGCTGCGGATCACGCGCGCCGCCCACTGCGAACTCCTGGACCCGATCCTCGACGCCTTCGAAGAAGTGGTACGCGGCGTCACCCTGCACGAGCCCCGGCATCTGCTCCTGTCCAATCTGACCGGAGCCCCGGTGACCACCGAGGTCACCGATCCCGTCTACTGGCGCCGCCATCTGCGCGAACCCGTACGCTTCCTGGACGGGCTGACCGCCCTGGCCGGGCTGAACGTCGACGCGGCGGTCGAGATGGGCGCCGCGCCCGTCCTGACCGGCGTCGCCGTCGCGGCCCTGCCGGACAGCCCGATGCTGTGGCTGCCGTCCCTGCGGCCGGGGAGCGACGATCGCACGGAGGTCCTGGCGGGCCTGGGCGCGCTGTACGAGCAGGGCCTGGACGTGGCGTGGGACGCCGTGTATCGCGAGCCCTTCCGGCGCCGTCACCTGCCGACGTACCCCTTCCAGCGCCGGCGGCACTGGATCGACGCGCCGGGCACGGTGCGCCGTGAAGCGGCCGCCGACGCACTGCCCGCGTGGGCGAACTGGCTGCATGACGTCACCTGGCAGCCGGCCGGGGAAGCGGCGGCCCCCGCCGACCTGACGGGGACCTGGCTGCTCTGCGGCGGCCCCGCGCCCCTCGCCGACGCCCTCGCCGCGCACATCCGGCGAGCGGGCGGCCGGGCGGAGCACGCGCCGGCCCACGGCGTGGACTTCACCTCGCGCGCCGAGGTGTCCCGCCTCCTCGACGACCGGTCCGAGCCGCTCCGGGGGATCGTCGACCTGCTCGCCCTCGACCCGGCGTACCCGGTCGCGTCGGCCGGCACGGGCACCCTGCACCTGCTCCAGGAACTGACCGCGCGCGCCACCACCCCCACCCGGATGTGGCTGGCCACCCGTGGCGCCCAGGCCGCCACCGGAGCGGACGTCACCGAGGACGGCGCACGGCGGGCCCCCCTGTGGGGGATGGCCCGGGTCGCGGTCATCGAGCACCCGGACCTGGAGTGCACCCGGGTCGACCTCGACCCGGCGGCGGACCCGGCGGCGGACGCCGAGGTGCTGCTGCGCGAACTCGCGGCCGACGCGGTGGAGAGCGAGGTCGCCATCCGCGGCGGGGTGCGGCACGTGCCCCGGCTCGTGCCCGACCCGCGCCGCGCCGAGGCCCGGGATCGCACCCTCACGGCCGAGGGCACCTACCTGGTCACCGGCGGACTGCGCGGTGTCGGCCTCCTCGCCGCGGAGAGGCTCGCCGAGGCGGGGGCCGGACGACTGGTCCTGCTGGCCCGCAGCGCACCCGACGCCACCGCGCTCAGGACGATCGAACGGCTGCGCGGGCGCGGTGTCGAGGTCGAGACCGTCTCCGCCGACATCTCCGACGAGAGGCAGGTGCGCGAGGCGCTCGACAGGGCGGCGACCGCCGCCAGGCCGCTGCGCGGCATTGTCCACGCGGCGGGAGTCCTGGACGACGCCACCCTGGGCCAGCTGGACTGGAGCCGGTTCGAGACGGTCCTCGCCCCCAAGCTGGACGGCGCCTGGCACCTGCACCGGCTCACCGCCGAACGCGGTGACCCGCTGGAACTCTTCGTTCTCTTCTCCTCCACCACCGGTCTCCTGGGCAACTCGGGGCAGGCGAACCACGCGGCGGCCAACGCGGGCCTCGACAGCCTCGCCCACCACCGTCGCGCGTGCGGTCTGCCCGCCACCACGGTCAACTGGGGAGCCTGGTCGGACACCGGCATCCTGGCCGGACGGCCGGACACCCTGGAGAAGCTGGCCCGCATCGGCATGAGCGGCATCGACCGCGCCGCCGGGGCGGCCCTGATCGACCGGGTGCTGCACACCGCCGAAGCCCGGGTCGTCGTCGCCCCGGTGGACTGGCCGGTCTTCCTCGACCATCTGCACCTGGAAGGGCGCGGTTTCTTCGCCGCCGTCGCGGCCGCCGCGCCCGCACGCCCAGCCGCCGTCGACCTGGCCGGCGTACTCGCGCAGGCCACGGGGGAGGAGCGGACCGAACTGATCGCGCAGGAGATCCGGCGCCAGGTGGAGCGTGTCCTCGGAGCCGAGGCCGCCGACCCGGCCGGTTCGGACCGGCCGCTCGTCGAGTCCGGCATGGACTCGCTGTCGTCGATCCAGCTCCGCAACGGACTCCAGCGCCGCCTCGGACAGCCGCTGCCCGCCAACCTGTGCTTCCAGTACCCGACGGTCGACCGCCTGACCACGTACCTCTCCGGCCTCGCATACCTGGCGAGCGGACCGGCGGACCCGTCCGCCGGAACCGGCGCCGGGACGTCCGTCGGAGCGGGCGCGGGTACGTCCGCCTCGCGGCCGCCCGCTACGGGCAACGCGATCACCGGCGAGGTCCACCGCATCTCCCTCCAGCAATCCCGCTGGTTGAAGCTGCTGTCCGTCGGCTACGGCCGCCTGCTCGTCCCCATCCGCTTTGAGGTGACCCTCGACCGCGCCGCCCTGCGGACCGCGCTGCTCGCCGTCGCCGATCGGCACGACGTCCTGCGCTGGAGGTTTGAGGACCAGAAGGCGGTGGTCGTCGGGCTCGACGAGATCCTTCCCGACGACGCCGAACTCTTCACGGACCTCAGGTCGCTGACGCCCGGGGAACGGGCCGCCGCCGTCACCCGGCACGCCGAGGCAGCCCGCTCGAGCATGCCCGATCCGGCGGCGAGGGTGCCCTGGACAGTGACGTGCCTGGAGCTCTCCGACTCCTCGTTCCTCGTCGTCCTGGGCCTCCAACACCTGGAGTTCGACGGCGTCTCGGTTTCCGTGTTCACCGACGACCTGCGCACCGCCTACCTGGCGGCGGTCCGAGGCGAGCCCGCGTTCGACGCCCCCGCGCCCCGCTACGCCGACTTCGTCGCCTGGCAGTCCTCCTACCTGGAGGGACCTGTCAAGGAGGACCGCGCCTTCTTCACCGGCCTCTACACCGACAGCCCGGGGCCGACCCTGCTGCCCGGCGCCGACGGCACTCCGGGGTCCCCCGACGGACTCGCCGTGACCCGGGGCCACGACTCCGCCCGGCTCACGCCGGCGGTCGACCAGACGCTGTGGCCCGACGTGGTCGCGGCCGCCGGCCGTGCGGGCGCGTCCCCATTCTCCCTGCTCGCCGCCGTCTACGCCCGGCTCATCAGCCGGATCACGGGCCAGGGCGATGTCACCCTCGGCACCATCGTCACGGGGCGTCCCGAGGAGTTCGCCCGGACGGTGGGTCCCTTCGTCGCACCCTTCCCCGTGTCCGTACGGACCACAGGACGCCGGGTGGACGAGATTGCCGCCCAGTGCACCCGGGGCATCGCGGCGGTCAACGGCCGCTGCGCCTACCCGCCCGCTGACCTCGTGCGGCACGTGCCGCCCTTCACCGGGCTTCCGGAAGACACGTACTTCACCGATCCGTTCATCATGTTCAACAACTACCAGCGCGAGGAACGGTCCGAAGAGCTCCGCGTCGAGGTGCTCGAATGCCTCGCCCCGTTGAGCGACCCGGAGTTGTCCGGCCTCGACGCCCCCACGCTTCTGGAGATCGCGGGCCTGTTCCTGATCATCGACATCTGGCAGGACGAGCCGCGCTTCAACTTCTGGTACCACCAGCACCGTTTCTCCCGGGAACAGGTGGCGGAGTGGGCCGGCCAGTACCTCGACGAGCTGCGTACGGCGCTGGGGGAGCTGTGACGGAATCCGTCCTTCGAACCGACCCTCGGGAGTCAGGTACCGCCTTGCAGACCACCCTCACCGACCACACCGTCGTCCACGACGTCTTCCACCGCCCCGCGGAGGTCGACGAGGAAGCGGCCGGCATGCTCGCCGCCCTGCGCCGGCACCGGTACGACAGCCTGCTCGAACAGGGCGGACACGACCACCTGGACCAGGTCCCGTGGAGCTCCCGCGCCTTCCCCGTACTCGCCGCGCTCGCGCCCGTGATGACGTCTCCCGAAGGGGAGATCACCTATCCCGGTGACCCCATGTGCCTGTACGCGGCGCTCAGTGTCGTCGTCGACAACGCACTGAAGTCGGCCCGGCCCGCCGCGTACCGCGACGGCGAGCCGCCCTTCACGGACCTCTGTCCGGACTGGCGTCACGCCCCGGACAAGGAGCGGCGGCTCACCGCGCGCCACGGCCCGCGCTCCGGGGCGAACGCCGAATCCACTCCCGACAGCGCCGTCTTCGACCCCCGGATATGGGACGACGAGAGCCGTGAGCAGCTCCGGGCGATGACCCGGCGCCTGCGCCCGAAGGTCTTCCTCGTCAGCACCGTGTCCCCCGGGCACCGCTACGCCCTGGAGATGGCCCGGCTGGTCAAGAAGGAGGAACCCGACTGCCTCGTGGTGTTCGGCGGGCGGCACATGGACGAGACCATGCGGTACACGCCCGGTGCCCGGACCGTCACCCTGGAGTACAGCAGCACGTTGCGCGCCATCGCCGAGGGCCGTGCCGAGCCGGTCGTGGACTTCTGCGTCGGCGGCGAGGGCTACTTCGCCCTCGACGTGCTGATGAAGGCCATCGCCCTCTCGATGGACCTCGACCGCACCCGGGCCCGGGTCGGCGACGTGATCGAGACCCTGGCCCTGCTCGGCGCCTCCGGGCTTCGGCTGCCGGGCAGCTCGCTGCTCTGCGCACGGGACGAGGGCGTCCTGCACGCCTTCCCCATCAGGGGAGAGAAGTACGATCTCGCGCAGCTGCCGTCCCCCTACCAGGGGTTCGCCGTCCGCGCCCGTTTCCCGATCTTCCCTCTCCCGGACGGCAGCCCCGCCCGCACGGCCCACATGACCGTGACCAACGCCTGTCCCTACCACTGCGACTTCTGCTCCGAGTCCGCCCTCGTGGTCGGCGGACTCAAGCGCTTCACCGACTCGCCGGCCGAGGCCGCGCTCGAGCGTGTGTGCGAGTACGTGAGCTACGGCGCCGAAGCGGTCTTCTTCGACGACTCCATCTTCTGGGCCGGCACCTTCAAGGCCATCCACGAGTTCTGCGAGGCGCTGCGCGCGGCCCGTACCGCGCCGTCGCCCGACCACCTCCCCGAGCGCTGCCGGCGGTGGATCACCGGGGACGACGACTGGCAGCGCCTGCGGAACCTGCAGTTCGGCTGCCAGGTGACCGCCGACCTCCTCACCACGTTGCGCGCCGAGAGCGAGGTGCGCGCGCTGCTCACCGCCCTACGGGAGGCCGGCTGCACGTACCTCTACATGGGCATCGAGAGCATGTCGACCGAGGTCATGCACCACATCCACAAGAACATACGCCGCACCGCCGACCTGCCCTGGAAGAAGAAGGTCCGCACCGCCCTTGCCCGCATCCGGGACGCCGGCATGCCCGTCGGAACCTCCGTGCTGTTCGGTCTGGAGGGCGAGAACCGCGCGACGATCGAGGAGACCGTCGAGGAGGTGGGACGGCTGGTCGACGAGGGTCTCGTCATGCTCGCCAGCCCCAACATCCTCACCTATCACCCGGCGACCCGGATCACCCGGGACCACGGCATGCAGGACGCGCTCGACTACCACTCCCCGGACATCGAGAACCGGCCGCCGTACATCTATTTCGAGGAAGCGTTCCCAGGCGTCGTCTCACGCCGGCTCACCGAGGACGACATCTGGTTCATCCATGACTCGACCGCCAAGCGCTGGGGCACCATCCGCAACTCCGCCGAGCCCGTGTTCCCGTAACCCACCGAACGAGAGAGTCACGACAGACGTGGAAGACATCCTGGAGACATTGCGTGGCGTCCTGGCCGAGCGGAGCCGGGACCTGCCCGACGCCGACTTCCGGCTGCGCGGCATGTGGAGCGTCGACTACCGCGCACAGCCGACCGACTACGAGCGCTTCATGGTCTACAGCTTCGTGCTGGCGCAGACCGTACGTCAGGGCTGTAGTTACGCGGACTTCGGCTCCGTCCCGATCGGGGAGGCGAGCGACGGGCTCATCGGTAAGGACGCCCGGCTCGTGCGGGGCAGGTCCCGGGCCGAGGACATCGCGATCCTGGACGCCGCCTTCGGAGCGCTGCCGCGCACACCGACCCATGTCGTCACCGTCGACGGGTCGCCGGAGGAGAAGGCGGTGGCCCGAGCCCGTACGGTGGTCGACGAGACGATGCGGCTGCTGAGGCTTTCGCACGGCCGCAAGGTCGCCCAGATCGGCGTCATGGGCAACCTGATCCACCACCTCCAGCGCGAGGACGTGGACATCACCGCCAGTGACTTCGACCCCCACCTGATCGAGAACGGGGTGCTCGGTGTCCCCGTGGTCCCGGGTGACGAGAGTGCGCGGCTGGTCGCGGAGAGCGATGTGGCGCTGGTGTGCGGTGAGACGCTGGCCAGCCACACCCTGGAGGGACTGCTGGCGGCCGCAGCGGAGCACGGAACGCGCCTGGTGATCTTCGCCGTGACGGGCTGCCACTTCGCGCAGGAGTACGTCACGACCTTCGGCATCGACACCGTCATCGCCGAGCCCCAGCCCCAGTACCTCTTCCAGGGGACCTCGATCCTGGAGATCTACCGGAAGGACGCCGGATAGGCCGACGGGCGTCGCGTCCGGATCGGCGCTACCGACGGGAGTGGTCGGCTTTACCGTGCGCCATAAAGTCGATACGATGACCTGTCAAGTCACTCAGTCACGAACGAGGCTCACAATGCCAGCGCTTACGCAGCTTGGATCCAGAATTCGAGACTTGCGCCGTCGAGCGGGGCTCTCGCAGGCCGAACTCGCGGGGGACGGGCTGTCCGCCAGCTATGTCTCGTTGCTGGAGGCGGGCAAGCGCAGGCCTTCCGACGAGGTGCTGCGCGAGCTCGCCGAGAAGTTGCGGTGCGACCCTGACTACCTTCTCCAGTGCCTCGACGAGGATCCCGGGGAAAGCCTGGAGCTTGAACTCAAGTTCGCTGAGCTCTCGATGGTGTCCGGTGACTCGGAGACGGCGCTCGAAGCCTTCGAGACGGCGGCTGAGCGCGCCCGGGAAGCGGGCCTGACCGCCCTTCTGGCGCGCGCCGAGTGGGGAACGGCGCGCTCCCTCGAGAACCTCGGACGGCTGGAGCCGGCCGCCCGGAAGTACGAGGCATTGCTCCGGCTTCCGTCGCGGGACCGGGGCAAGGTGCTGGACCTCTCCGTGGTCGTCGCGCTCTGCCGCTGCCTGCGTGAGCTGGGCGACCTGGGCCGCGGCATCGAGGTCGCGGAGAAGGCCCTCGCGGAGCTGCGCGAACTCGGCATCGTGCCCACCGTCGAGGGCATCGAGCTGATGTCCACGCTGGTGGGCCTGTACGCCGAGCGTGGCGATCTGTACACGGCAGAGGCCCTCGCGCAGCAGGCCATCGACACGGCAGCCCAGGTGGACGACCGCCGGGCCGTCGGCGCCGCGTACTGGAACGCGGGTCTCGTCGCCCACCGGAACGGCCACTACGAGCAGGCCGAGACCTTCGTAGAGCGTGCGCTGGCCATGTACGCCGAGGGCGACAATGAACGCGCCGTCGCCCGTCTGCAGACCGCCTACGCGGCGGTGCTCCTGCACCTCGAGCCCCCACAGCCGGCGGCCGCGCGGGACCTGCTCACCCAGGCGCAGTCCACGCTGGAGCAGCTGGGCAGTGTCGTCGACACCGCGTACGTCCTCATGAACCGGGCCAGTGCCGACCTCCAGCTGGGGGACGTGCAGGGTGCGCTCACCCATGCGAAGGCGAGCCTGGAGCACCTGGGCTCCGAGCACCGTCTCCAGACGGCTCGCACCCTGCTCATCCTGGCGTCCGCGCACTTCAGGCTGGGGGAGGACGCGGAGGCCCGGCGGATCCGGGAGACCGCCGCTCTCCATCTCGAAGCTTCGGGAGCGACCCGCCAGTCCGCTTTCGCGTGGGCGGAACTCGCCGAATCCCTTTCGTCCACCGGCGACACCGACGGGGCCTTGCGGGCGTACCGTCAGAGCCTGCTGCGGATGGGGCACCGGAGTTCCCCCCTCGCGGAACCGCTGCCCGAGACGTCACAGCACTGAAGGGCGCTCGGACGTGATCAGCAGCAGCCGGGGAAATCGTTCATCACGACGTACGTGGCGTCCTGCGACGGGCTCGGTGCCGCGGCCGCCTGCGCCGGGGCGGCGAGGCCGAGAAGGGCGAGGGCGGTCGCGGCGACAATGGCGATTCTAGTCATAGCGAGAATGGATCCCTGTGCTGGTCATGGTTGAAAGATGATCAGAGTGTTTCTGGGCTGAAAGATGATCAGAGTGTTTCTGTCCGGATGAGCATTGTCAATGCCCTCAGTCAAGTTCGTATTGCCCCCTCATGTCCGTATTCTGAGTCTTCTCACGGCACAAAAGGGGGCGTATCGGCAAGGTGAGTCATGACGCCGACTCGCTCTTGTCATGGCCGTTTGAGTTATTTGACTCTCCCGGATGACTCCAGTTAGCTATCTTGTGACTCGGTATCGCGACCCCAAGGATGACCGCATGGCTAAGGCCCCTGTCCTCACTCCCCAGGCGGAGGATTTCCCGCGCTGGTACCAGGACCTGCTCAACAAGGCCGAGCTGGCCGACAACGGCCCTGTGCGCGGCACCATGGTGATCAGGCCCTACGGCTTCGGCCTCTGGGAGCACATGCAGCAGGAGATGGACGCCCGGATCAAGCGCGCCGGCGCCCAGAACGCCTACTTCCCCATGTTCATCCCGCAGTCGTACCTCACCCGCGAGGCGGAGCACGTCGAGGGCTTCGCCCCCGAGCTGGCCGTGGTCACGCACGGTGGCGGCAAGCAGCTCGAGGAGCCGGTCGTCGTCCGGCCCACCTCCGAGACCATCGTCAACGAGTACTTCTCCAAGTGGATCCAGAGCTACCGGGACCTCCCGCTGCTCATCAACCAGTGGGCGAACGTCGTCCGTTGGGAGAAGCGCCCGAGGGCCTTCCTGCGGACCACCGAGTTCCTGTGGCAGGAGGGGCACACCGCCCACGCCACCTACGAGGAGGCGCGCGACTACGCCGCGATGATCCAGCGCGACGTCTACCAGGCCTTCCTGCGCGACGTCCTCGCCATCTCCGCCCTTCCGGGGCGCAAGACCCCGAGTGAGCGGTTCGCCGGAGCCATCAACACCCTCACGCTCGAAGGCATGATGGGCGACGGCAAGGCGCTCCAGCTCACGACCAGCCACGAACTCGGCCAGAACTTCGCCAAGGCGTTCCACACCGACTACCTGACGGACTCGGGCGGCCGTGAGCACGTCTGGCAGACCTCGTGGGGCAGCACGACCCGGCTCGTCGGCGGTCTGATCATGGTGCACGGAGACGACAACGGCATGCGGGTGCCCCCGCGGCTCGCGCCCGTCCAGATCGTCGTCATGGCGGTCAAGGACGACGAGGCCACCGTGGCGAAGGTCCGGGAGGTCGGCAGGGAGCTGGAGGCCGCCGGTGTACGCGTCAAGACCGACGACCGTGTCGACGTGGCCTTCGGGCGCCGGGCCGTGGACTGGGAGCTGAAGGGCGTGCCCCTGCGCCTGGAGATCGGCCCCCGCGATCTCGCGGCCGGCACCGGCATGCTGGCGCGCCGGATCTCCGGCGGCAAGTCCCCGATCGCGCTGGACGCGCTGATTTCGGAGGTGCCGAAGCTCCTTGAGGAGGACCAGGCCCTCATGCTGCGGCAGTCCGAGGAGAACCGCCTGTCGCGGACCACGGACGTCGACTCCCTCGACGAGGCCGTCGAGGTGGCGGCGCACGGCTGGGCCCGGATGCCGTGGGCCAAACTCGGCGTCGAGGGCGAGGCCGCGCTCGGCGAGCGAGGCGTGACCGTCAGGTGTCTCGTCGCGGAGGACGGCTCGGTCCCGGAGTCGGATGACGCGCCCGGCACGCTCGCCGTCATGGCCCGCGCCTATTGACCGGCGCGCTTTTTCGTGACGCCGCCGTGGCCGGTACGGACTCCTGTCCGCGCCGGCCACGGCGGCGTTTCGGCGTACTCCCGGTGCATACGAGGCCTGGCCGGGGGAGTCGGGCCGACGTCAGACCGCGAGCCCGGTGGTACCGGGAAGCAGCGGATCGCCCCCGCCGAGGGCGGCGAATCCGCGACGCCAGGCGTCCAGCGCTCGCTCCGTCTCGCCGAAGGCGGCGTACAACTCGGCGGCCCCCGCCCAGCAGTGGGCGGTGATACGGCCCCGGCCGCTGACGCCGTCGAGCAGCCCCACTGCCTGGTCGCACCCCGTCCGCGCCTCGGCGGGGTCGCCGCACAGCAGCCGTGCGGCCGCTCCGAGGAGCAGCGCGGCGGCGCGGTCCGCCGGTGAAGCGTCGTCCAGCAGCGCCACCGCTCGTGCCGCCTGCCCGGCGGCCGCCTCGCCGTCACCCCGGGCGAGGGCGCAGCGAGCCAGCTCCAGGCGGCAGTGCCCGGCCTCCCGCCGGCGGCCCCGGGACTCCAGGAGGGGAAGGGCGCGCTCCAGCTCCCGCTCGGCGGCCGGAGCCGCGCCCTCCATGCGCAGGACCGTTCCGTGCAGGGCGAGGAGCCTGCCCAGGGAGAGATCGTCGTGGGTGTCGGCCACCGCGTTCAGTGCCTTCCGGACGAACATCAGCGCGTCGGCGGTGTGTCCGGCGTCGCGGGCCGCCTGGCTCGCCGCCCGGTAGGTGCGGGTCAGGACCCGTGGGTCGTGCGTCAGCTCCGCGTCGCTGACGGCGGCGGCCGCGAGGTGGCGGGCGTGGCCGGGCTCGCCTCGGTGCAGACAGGCCCAGACCAGCGAGCAGACGATGTCGACGACGGCGGGCGCCGCAGCGCCGCCGTAGTCCTGCAACTCCCGCAGCAGCGGCGCCCCGAGCGCCGAGCCCCATTCGAACTCTCCCAGCTCCACCGCGCACCGGCAGAGCGCGCTCACGACCTCCAGGCGGGTCGGTGCCCCCGGAGTGCTCCGGCCCAGGTCGCGCAGTGTCCTGTGGTACGCGCGCATGGCCTCGTCGAAGCGTTCTTCGCGTTCGAGGGCGAGCCCCATGCCCCAGCGGGCGCGGACCGCGAAGGTGCTCAGTTCCAGGGCCTCAGCCCGCTGTTCCACTCTCCGGAACAGTTCCGCCACGCCGCTCCGCGTGCCGTCCTCGAGTGACCAGTGGGCTTCCGCAAGGGCGAGCTCCAGTGACTGGTGTACGCTGTCCGCCGCCACGGACCGCAACTGCTCGACTTGGCGGCCGAGCCGTTGTGCGATGAGGGTGAGCGCCTGGCTCGACGGGACCCTCTTGCCGGCCTCGATCAGCGAGATGTAGCTGGCGGACAGCTCGGTTCCCGCCAGTTCCGCCTGGGACAGGCCGGCCTGGGTGCGCAGGAGTTTGATCCAGGCCCCGAACTCGGCGGTCATCCCGCTCCTCCGTGCTCCCGCTCGCCGCCGGCCAGCGCGAGCAGCAGCCCCTGGGAGTCCACGGCGGGGCTGGTGGTGAGAAAGACGACGATGCCGTCCTCGGGCGCGGTGATCCGGGCGAGCTCGTTCCCGAACGGGTCCAGGACCGTGCCGAGCCGGCTTCCCGCTGCGACTGCCGTTCCGGGGGACACGTCGGGTTCCCACCAGCCCTCCGCGGGGGTGCGCAGCCATACGTACCGCGTCATGTGGCGGATGGGGGGTGTACGGGGAACCGAGGCGGGCATCCGGACCATCCCCAGGTGGTCGAGGACCCGGTGCAGGCCCGCCGTGTGCGCGGCGACCGCGTCGGCCGTGACGAGTCCGCAGCCGCCGGCCTCGGCGATGATCGCGGGGATGCCGGCGGCGGCGGCCGCCCCGTAGGTGGTCCCGGCGGCGGCCGCGCCGTCGTTCCCCTGGCGGATCGCCAGGGGCAGCCCGTAGGCGGTCGCCAGTTCCCGCGACCGCTCGGCGACGGGCGAGGCGTCGTACAGGGTGAACGGGGTCAGGGCCTCCACGAGGTCTCCCGCGTGCAGGTCGATCAGGGCGTCGCTGCCCCGGAAGAACCGCTCGAAAAGGAGGTCGGCGAGGCGTTCGGAGTAGGTGCCCTCCCGGTCGCCGGGGAAGCACCGGTTGAGGTTCTTGCCGTCCTCCGGGGTGACGAAGGGGGTGCGCCGGTGGAACGCCGAGGGGTTGGCCGTCAGGACGGCCCGTACGGTCCCGGTCAGCCGGCTCGGGTCGAGTCCGTTCATGAAGCGCCGTAGCGCCGCGATCGGCGCGTACTCGCATCCGTGCACACCGGCGAGCAGGGTGATCACCGGCCCGGGCCGTGATCCACGGGCTTCCACGACGGGAAGCTCCCACCCCGGCGAATCGTGACTCTCCAACTTTACTAGCTCTCGGGTCAATGCGGTCATGATTCCTGCTCAGCCCCTCAGGTTGAAGGTCTACGTCATCCAGGCGGCAAGATACACGCAGATCAGGGGCGCTTGATGCGATGCTCTGGAAATTGGATATTGACTGAGTGGCATGACTCAATATTTGATGTGCCGTATGTTGCGGAGAGAGCTTGTTGCAGCCCCGCCCCGTCTGTCCCCCCGCGCCCGCGGCCTCACGAAGCTGACGGAGCTGCGGGACACCCTCGTCGGTCGTGTGGCCCCGGGACCGCGCGACCACGCGGGACCGGTCGCCGTGGCCGACGCCATGGGCGATCTGTGGGAGTTCTGCCGGACCACCTCGGACCCCGAGGTGGTCCACGCGATCGAGTCCGCCGCCGAGTACCCGGCGCTGCGGTCGGCACTCGCGTCCCACTGGTCCGAGCATCTGAGCCGCGACGAGACGCGGACCAGCCTCCGTGTGCTGGCCGACGCGGACCGTACCGGCCTCGGGGACGTCTCCATGCTCGCCATGGAGGACTACCAGGGAGTCGCCGGCGAACTGCGCCTGCTGGACGGCCGGTTCGCGGAGAAGGCGGCGGTCGTCGGCTGCGGCCCGTACCCGGAGACGCTCATGGCCCTGCAAGCCTGCGGACTCGTACGGCGGTCGGTCGTCGGCATCGACCGGCACGGGCCCAGCGCCGAACTGGCCGAGGCCGTCACCCGTCGCTTCTGCGGCACCGGCCCCGACGTCGGCATCGACCGCTCGGACGCCGCGGCGGTCGACTACGCGCCCTACGACCTGCTGATTGTGGCCAACGGCCTTCGGGGCAAGGCCCGGCTCCTCGACCGGATCCGCCGCACGGCGCCGCCGGGCGTGCGCGTGCTCATCCGGCTCCCCGTCCTCATGGGACGCCTGCTGTACGAGCACGTGGACCCCGACCTGCGCGAGGGCTGGACCGTCACGGCCCGCCACCGGGCGACGCAACTCAGCGAAACGCTGCTCCTGGAGCGAAGCACCGGCGCCTCCACCGGCACCGGGGCGTGAACGAACCCGCGGACACCGTCCCGCGGGCCCCGACGGTTTCGGGACGTCGATGGCGCAGACCCATCGACGAGCCGGACCGAATTCACCCGATCCCCGTCCGAAGAGGCACCCAACGTGACTGACCGAAGCGGCCGCCGCATCGTGCTGGCGGGAGTGGGCGGCGACTCCCACTCCGTCGGCCTCATCATCCTCCGCCGCGCTCTCGAACGAGCCGGATTCACCGTCGACTTCCTGTCCACCCAGAACGCGCCGGACGAGGTGTGCGCCCGCGCCCAGGGAGCGGACGCCGTCCTGGTCTCCAACATGGACGGGCACGCCGCCTACTACCTGCGCGACCTGCACGGCCTGCGCGTCCTGCACGGATCCGAGGACTCCGTCTGGTTCCTCGGGGGCAACCCCTCGCTCACGGGAGACCCCGCCGCCGTGGACGAACTCCACGCGCTCGGCTTCCGTCGCGTCTTCCTCGGCTACGTCGACCCCGCCCATGTGATCGCCTGCCTCGACGAGGACCTGGCCGACCGGAGCCGGCGCACCCCCGGGGAGCGGCCGGGCGCCGGAACCTCCGCCGGGGACGTCCCCGAGCGCGCGCGCTCCGCGTCCCCGCGCCCGAGCGCCCTCCGGGCCGAAGCCTTCGACGTACAGCGCGAAGAAGTCCTCGCGCAGTGGCACACCGGACACCAGGCGAACGACCTGGAGGACAACGCCGCGGCCTGCGCCGCCCGCCTCAGCCTGGCCGACGTACAGGACCGGGCGGCGCGCGAAGGCCGGGTCCTCATCCATCCCCGCACCGGTGTCGCCGGGGTGCGGGGGCAGATCGAGCTCTTCCGCGAGCTGTACGAGGCGGGGGCCGACGTCCTCTCCTTCCAGATCGACTCGCTCACCCGCAACAACCTGCACGACCAGGTGGACCTGCTCCTGAAGGAGTCCAGCGCCCAGCTCGACACCTTCCACGGCCTCAACGGCTTCCCCCTCGTCAACCACGGCGTCGGGGCGGGCCGCAGCGTCACCGCGCACTTCCCCGGCACCCCGTTCCAGGTCCGGCACTCCACCCGGGACCCCCGGCTGCTGGCCGAGATCACCTACGCCTCGGGCGTGACGGCCTTCGAGGGCGGCGCCCTCACCTACAACCTGCCCTACTACCGCGACTACTCGCCCTGGCACTCGGTACCGCGCTGGGCCTACGTGGACCGGCTGACCGGCCTGTACCACGAGCGCTTCGGCATCACTGTCGACCGGGAGTTCTTCGGCGTGCTCACCGCCGCCATGGTCCCCGCCTGCATCGCCGTGGTCGCCTGCGTACTGGAAGCGCTGCTCGCCGCCCAGGAGGGCGTCAAGTCGGTCTCGCTGGGCTACGCGGAACAGGGCAACCGAGCCCAGGACATCGGAGCGATCCGCGCCCTGCGCCGGGTGGGCCGGCGCTACCTCGACCGCCACGGTCACGAGGACGTCGCCGTACACACCGTCTTCCACCAGTACATGGCCGCGTTTCCGAAGGACCCGGAGAAGTCGCTGGCCCTGCTGCACGGTTCGGCCCTCACCGCCCGGCTGAGCGGCGCCACCCGGCTGATGCTCAAGACCGCCGTCGAGTCCTCACAGATCCCGTCCGCCGCGCACAACGCGGAAGGACTGGCCCTCGTCCGGTCCGCGCTCGACGGTCCGGACGCGCCGCCGGTCCCCGAGGAGGCCGACTTCGAGGAGGACCTGATCGTCCGCGAGGCGAGCGCCGTACTCGACGCCATCCTCGCCCTGGACGCCTCCGGGCTCGGCGAGCGCGTGGCGCTCGCGGTCGAGACCGGCCTTCTCGACGTGCCGTTCTCCCCGAACCTGTGGAACGCCGGCCGTGCCATGTCGGTACGCGACTGCTCCGGAGCCGTACGGTTCGCCGACCCCGGCGCGATCCCCCTGCCGGACGACATCGCGCGCCTGCACGCGCGGGCGGTCCGGGACCGGCAGACACGCGACCGGGCCGACCTGGACGTCCTCATCGAGGGCGATGTCCTGCGCACCGCCCGGGGCGAATTCGACCACTGGCCGCTGACCGACTGACGGCCCGCTGACCGACTGACGGTCGTCCACCCTCTGCTATCCGTCCGACTCCTCGTATGGAGAGATCTCTGTGAACACCTACCGACTTCCCGAAGAGACGCACGCCGCCCTGCTGTCCCGTACGACCCCGGCCGGCCGGCCCCTGGACGCCTGGCCGCTCGACGCCCCCGACGACACCACGGACTCCCTCCTCACTGCCTGCCTGGACATCACCCGCCGCCTCCGCGAGAAGGAGGGCTGGCTGGTCGTCGACACCGGGCTCGCCGATCTCGACGACGAGCAGGTGACCAGCGCCGTCTGGAACCTGTTCACCGTTCTGTGCCGTCCCGTGCCGCAGTACCGCACCGGCGAGCTGATGTACCCCGTCGAGGTCACTGCCGCGCCCACCCTGGCCTCCAGCCACTACTCCTCCTCCAGCCGCACCGGCGGGTTCCACACCGACGGCACCCTCCTCGACACGACCCCGGACGTGGCCATGCTCGCGGGACTGTCCACGGCCGACGAGGGCGGGGAGACCGTCCTGGTGGACGTGGAGGGCCTCGTCGCCGCGCTGACCGCGCAGGCACCTCAGCACCTGGACGTGCTGGCGGAGCCCCACCCCTTCCACTCCGGTGACAGCACCGACGACCCGGTCATGCTCCACCGGATCCTCACGCGCACGGACAGCGGCACCCAGGTCCGCTACCTGCGCCGCTACGTCGAGCAGGGGTACCTGGCGCAGGGACAGACCATCGGCGAGGGGCTCACTGAGGCTCTCGACGCCTGGGACGCACTGGTTGCCCGGCCCGATTACCAGGAAGCCGTGCTGATCGGCCGCGGCCAGGTCCTGCTGTGGGACAACTTCCGCTTCGTCCACGGCCGTACGCCGTTCACCGAGCGCCTCCACCGCCGCAGGCTGCGGCGCGGCTACGGAGTGCTCCGGGCCGCCTGACGCCTTCCCCGTAGGACCCATACAGAGGAGAAGCACGATGCACCACACAGCGGACCCGGCGGAGGCAGGAGGCGTCCTGCTGGTCGTCGGCTCCGGGGCGGCCGCGTTCCGTGAGTACGCCTTCCAGGAGATCGCCGCATCCGGACAGCACCGGCTGTGGCTGATGACCGACACCCCGCCGACCTGGGAACGTCCCTACCTGGCCGGCTGGACCCTGACGGATCCGCTCACCCCGGACGTGCTCACCAAGGACGCGGCGGAGGTGGCCGAGTCCCGCCGGATCACCGGTGTCCTCTGCCTCAACGAGGCCATGGTCTGGCCGGCCGCCCACGTCGCCGAGGAGCTCGGACTGCCCGGTCCGGCCCGGGACGCCGTGTGGCGCTGCCGGGACAAGGCCCTGACCCGCGCCGCGCTCGCCGCGCACGGGGTCGCGGAGCCCGGCGCGGAAACGGCCGCCGACCTCGGCCAGGCGCTCGACATCGCCGCCGCCATCGGCTACCCGGTCGTGTGCAAGCCCCGGGCGCTGGGCGGCAGCATCGGCGTACGGCGGGCCGACGGCCCGCACGAGCTGACGGCGGCCTTCACGGCGGCCACGGCCGAACTGCCCGACGTCCCCCAGCGCTTCGCGGCAAGCGTCCTCGTGGAGCCGTACCTCGACGGTCCCGAGATCAGTGTGGACGCCCTGGTCACCGAGGACGGCGTGATGCCGCTCGTCATCGCCCGCAAACAGACGTCCTTCCCGCCCTTCTTCGAGGAGAGCGGGCACGTCATCGACGGCGCCGACCCGCTGTACGAGGACCCGGCGCTGGCACGTGAACTCCTCAGGGTCCACCGAGCCCTGGGGATCACCGGCTGCGTCACCCACAGCGAATGGCGGCTCACCTCGGACGGCCCCCGGCTCGTCGAGGTCAACGCACGGCCGGGCGGGGACCTCATCCCTTTCCTGGGCGCCCAGGTCACCGGCGTCTCCGCCGTCCTGGTCGCCGCGGACCTGGCCACGGGCCGGAACCCGGCCCCCGTCCGGCGCCCGAACGGTGCCGCGGCGATCGAGTTCCTGTACCCCGACACCGACCTGACTCTCGTCGGCCTCTCCGTCCAGGGCGTCCTGCCGGACGGCGTCCACGTACACCTGAGCGCCCGACCCGGTGACGTGCTCGCGCTCCCGCCCCGCGGCTACAAGGCCCGCTACGGCTGGATCAGCGCGCGTGGAGAGTCCGTCGCGCACTGCCGGGAGCTGATCGCACGCGCCCGGGCGACGATCCGGGTCGAGGCCGCGGCGTGAGCCGCCACCGGGACCGACTGACGTCCCAGCTGCGGGTGACGCGCTGGCGCATGTTCGAACCCTTCCACAAGACCGGACCCATCCGGGTCCTGGCGGTGATGGCCGTGGTCAGCGGCCTCGGCACCGGTTTCTTCATGGCGGGAAGCGCCCTGTTCTTCGTGAAGGTCGTCGGCCTGACCCCGGTCGAGACGAGCATCGGCATGTCAGCCGCCGGGTTCACCGGCTTCGTCGCCGCCCCACTCCTCGGCCAGATCAGCGACCGCTTCGGCGCCCGCCGCGTCTACAAGACGCTCACCTTCCTCCAGGCCGCCCTGTTCCTGGGCTACCCCTGGGTCTCCTCCTTCCCGCTGTTCGTCGCCGTCGTCTGCGCCGTGGCCGCCGCCGAGTTCGGGGCGGTGCCCGCCTGGGCCAGCCTGGTCGCCGAGTGCGTGCCGGCCGACATCCGGGTCGAGACCCGGGGGAAGTACCGGGCTCTGGTCAATCTCGGACTGACCGTCGGATCCCTCGCCACGAGCGGGGTGATCGCGGTGGGCACAGACGCCGCCTACTACTCCCTCGTCGTCGTGAACGGCCTCAGTCTCGCGCTCTGCGTGATCGTGGCGGGACGGCTCCCCGCCACCCGCCCCAAGCCGCACGTCCCGGGAGCGCCACGGTTCGCGGCGCTCAGGGACGGACCGTACCTCTCGGTGGTCGCCGTCTCCTCCGCGCTCTCCCTGCACGGCGCGGTACTCGCCGTGGTGCTGCCGCTCTGGATCGTCGGCAATACCTCGGCACCGAGCTGGTACCTGCCCCTGCTGATGACCGTCAACACCGTCCTCGCCATCGCCTTCCAGGTACGGGTGAGCAGCCTGGCACCCACATGGCGCCACGCCGCACGGCTGGCCCGCTGGTCCGGCCTGCTGCTGACCGGTTCCTTCGCCGCCTTCGCCCTGACCGGCCGGACCGGCGGACCGCTCCTCGCCGTGCTGCTCCTCCTCGGCATCCTGCTGGTCACCGCGGCGGAGCTCGGTCAGTCGGCGAGCGCCTGGGGACTCGCCTACGACCTCGCCCCGCCCGACCGACAGGGCGAATACCAGGGCGCGTTCGCCCTGACCATGCCCGTCCAGAGCACCCTCGGCCCGGTCCTGGGCGCCGTGGTCCTCTCCAGCGACGGCGGGCTCGGATGGCTGTCGCTCGGCGTCGTGGTCCTCGCCTCCTCCTGGCTCGTCGTCCCCTTCGCCCGCCGGTCGGCGGCCCGGCTCGCCCCTCCTGCGCACACCCCGCTCCTCGTCCCTGAGAAAAGGACCCTTCGTTGAAGATTCTCGTCCTGAACCGGTTCCCCCTGGAACTGGTCCCGTACGGAGCCTGGTTCGGCCCGGAGCACACCGTCGTCCTCCTGACGCGCTCGGCGGACGGGGCGGTCACCGGCGACTACGCCGAGGTGGTGGAGGTGCCCGGCTACGCCGACACGGCCTCGGTGGAGTACCACGCCCACCGTCTGCACCGGCGTTACGGCTTCGACCGGATCGTCGCCTACTCCGAGTGGGACCTGCTGCGCGCGGCGCGACTCCGTGCCGACTGGGGCCTGCCGGGCCAGTCGCCGGAGAGTGCCGTGGCCTACCGGGACAAGCTGACGATGAAGCGGATCCTGGACGCGGCGGGCGTTCCCGTCGCCCCGTTCGCCGCCGTCGACGACCCGAGCGACCTGCTCGCCTTCGCGGCCCGGCAGGGGTTCCCCCTCGTCCTCAAGCCCCGGCGCGGGGCCTCCTCGCTGGGCATCGAAATCCTGACGGACGAGGCCGCGCTGCACGAGACGGTACGGACCTGCGCGGACCTGGCTGCCGACCGGCCGGCCCACCTCATGGCCGAGGCGTGGGTGCCCAACGAGATGTTCTTCGTGGACGGGGTCGTGGTGGACGGCACGGTCAGGCTCTGCTGGCCTTCGTCCACGTCCTCCCCGCTCGGCTTCCGGCACGGCGAGTGCCAGGTCGCCGCCACCCTCGACGCCGCCGACCCCGACCGCCGGCGCCTCGTCGACCTGCTGGAGAAGACCCTGACGGCCCTGCCCACGCCGCCGACGACGGCCTTCCACGCGGAGGTCTTCAAGTCCCCGGACGGGTCGCTGAAGGTGAACGAGATCGGCTCCCGGATGGGCGGCGCCCATGTGCAGGACCTCATGGTGTACTCCTTCGGCACGGACCCGCTGCGCCTCCAGGCATCCTGGCTCGCCGGCGACGAGCTGCCCGCCCTGCCGGACGAGCCGTTGGTGAACTCCGGATTCGCCCTGGTCCCGCCCCGGGCCGGCTTTCTGGTGAGCGCCCCGCGCAGCTGCCCGCTCCCCGGGATCGAGCAGTTCCACGTGGGGGTGGCGGACGGAACCCTGTTGGAGGACGCCCGGTCCAGCGCGGACATGCTGGCTTCCTTCGTCGCGACCGGACGCGACCGGGCGGAGGTCCTGGAGCGACTGTCGGACGCGGTGGAATGGTTCGCTGACGCCTGCGACTTCGAGGCCGCCGAGGCGCAGCGGGGGCTCGCCGCATGACCGCCGATGTGCTCCTGGTGGGCTGCGGGAACATGGCCCGCGGATACCTGGACGCCGCGCGCCGCCTCGGTCTGCGCGTCGCCGTGGTGGAGACCCCCGACCGTGTCGAGGCGGTACGCCGTGAGTACGGTGACGTGGTCGTCGCCCACGCGTCCGCCGATGCCACGGCCGAGGATCATGACGAGGTCTGGGCGGGGCCCGCGCTCGGCCTGGCGGCGCGCACGCGGCCACGGGGCGTGCTCGCCTTCTCCGAGCCGCATGTGCTGGCTGCCGCGCTGGTCGCGGAGGCCCACGGACTGCCCGGACCCGGGCTCTACGCGGCCCAGGTCTCCCGGAACAAGGCCTTGCAGCGGCAGCTGTTCGGCGCGGCGGGAGTCCCCCAGCCGCACAGCCGTCTCGTCGAGTCGCTCGACGAGACGGACCTCCCGGACTTCCCCGTCGTGATCAAGCCGCTCTCGTCGTTCGGGAGTCGTGGGGTCGAACAGGTCAGGGACGCGCGGGGGTGGTCGGCGGCGGTGGCCGGCCGCCGTGGCGGCGGGCCCTTCCTCGTGGAGGAGTACGCCACCGGGGAGGAGTACAGCTGGGAGGGTCTTGTCCAGGGCGGCAGAACGGTGTTCCGCAATCTGACGGTCAAGACCACCACCGGTCCGCCGGCCTTCGTGGAGCTCCAGCACGTGCCCAGCGGGAGCCCCGAGGCGGCCGGGGACCGGCAGCGCGCGGCGCGGCTGGGTGCCGAGGTGATCGACGCGATGCGGATGCGGGACGGCCTGATCCACCTGGAGTTCCGGGTCGCCGACGACGGCCGGATCGCGGTCATGGAGGCGGCGGTCCGTACACCGGGCTGCTACCTCCTGGACGTCGTCTCCCGTGCCCACGGAGTCGACCTGTACGAGGCCTGCCTGCGGTTGGCGCTCGGCGAGAAGCCGGAACTCCCGCCCGAGGGCGAATCGTTCCGGCACACTGCGAGCGTGTTCCTGGCGGCCGAACGGCCCGGCGAGATCGTCCCGGAGGACACATCCGTGCTGGACGCCGTGCCGGGCGTGTTCCGCAGCGGGCTGCGCCAGGAACCGGGCACGGTCATGAACCCTCCGGAGTCGAACCTCGAACGCATGGCGTTCGCCCTGCTCGACCTGCCCACCGAGACGGCGCTCCAGGACGCGATCCGGACCGCGCGGACGGCGTTCGCGTCGTCGCCCACCGAAACCCCCCACGGAAAGAACTGAGAATCCATGACACACGACGACGTCCTCGGCGCACCGCACATCCTGGTGATCGGCGGCGGCCGGGAGATTCCCGGGCGCCTGCGGGAGGCGGGCGCGCGGACCAGCTTCATCTGCCGGCTGGAGGTACTGCCGAGCATCCGCGAGGTCGAGCGGACGGCCGGGGTGCACGGTCTGGCACACACGGCACCCGTGGAGGCGTGGACCGAGCTGGCGGTGCTGCTGCACGCCCGGGACCCGTTCACGGCGGTCGCTTCCTTCAGCGAGCTGGACCAGGACAAGGCGGCGCACGTCGCGCAGGCCCTGGGACTGACCTGGCACACGCCGGAGACGGTGACCCTGGTCCACGACAAGCTGGCCATGCGACAGCGGCTCCGGGAGGCGGGAGTCGACGCCACGCGCAACGCGCCCGTGGCCTCCGGCGACGACGTGGTGGCCTTCGGCGACGCGTACGGCTGGCCCGTGGTGGTCAAGCCCGTCCAGGGGACCGCGAGTTCCGGCGTCACCGTGGTGGACGGACCGGAGCAGGCCGCCGAGGCATGGTCCTGGGCCGCCGCCGCCGACTGGGCCGATTCCCCGGACGTCCTGGTCGAGGAGTATCTGACGGGCGCGGAGTACACCGTCGAGATGTTCTCGGACGACGGCGTCCACGAGCTCGTGGCCATGACGGCCAAGCACTCGCTGCCGACGCACTGCGTCGAGGTCGGGCACGTCGTACCGGCCGGTCTCACTCCCCAGGACGAGGCACGGGTGCGCGCCTTCGTCGGGGACATGCTGGACGCCATCGGCGTCCGGCGGGGCGGCACGCACACGGAGATCAAACTGGCGGAGGACGGGCAGCTGCGGGTGGTGGAGACCCACCTGCGCCCGCCCGGCGACGACACCCCGGACCTGGTACAGGACGCGCTCGGCGTGGACATGATCGCCCTGCTGGTCGACCAGACCCTGGGGCGGCCGGCGCTGGCACGGCTCCGCTCCGGCGAGGCCTTCGACGGCACCGGCGCGGGAGCGGCCGCCATCTGGTACGCGCTCCCGAGCTTCCCCGGACGGATCACCGCGATCACGGGCCTCGACAAGGCGCGCGCCGTGGAGCACGTGGTCGCCGCGGCCTCGGTCGCCGAGACCGGAGCAGTGATCACCGAGGTACGGGACTCCTGGTGCCGTCTCGCGTCGGTCCGGGCGAAGGCCGCCACCGTGGACAGCGCCCTCGCCGCCGCCCGCCAGGGCGCCGAACTCATCGAAGCCCAGGTGGAGCCGGTCCCGGACGCGGAGGGAGACCGATGACCGGCGGACCGGCGCGCTCCCTCTCCGGCGCCCGCCGTACCTACGCGACCGCCGCCGACGGGTTCAGCGGGTTTGCCGCACCGGGCTTCGAGCGCGTGGCCAGGGAGTTCGGCCGCAACATCACCGAACGCGGGGACACCGGCGCGGCGGTGGCGGTCTACCACGACGGCGTCCCGGTGGTCGATCTGGTCGGCGGGTCCTACCGCACAGACTCCGTACAGCTCATCCGGTCCATCGCGAAGAGCGTCGTCTCCGTCCTCGCGCACGTCCTCGCGCACCGCGGGGTCCTCGACTTCGACCGTCCGATCGCCGAGGTGTGGCCGGACTTCGCGCGGAACGGCAAGGGCGACATCCCGATCCGCTGGGTCTTCACCCATCAAGCCGGTGTCACCGCCCTGGACCGCACGCTGACGGTGGACGACATCCTGGCCTGGGAGCCCGCCGCGGCGGCGGCCGCCGAGCAGCGCCCCAACTGGGAACCCGGCACCGCGCTCGGCTATCACGACCTCACCTTCGGCTGGCTCACGGGCGAGATCCTGCGCCGGATCACCGGCCGCACCGTCGGCACCCTCGTCCGCGAGGAGCTTGCGAAGCCACTGGGTCTCGACCTGTGGATCGGGCTGCCCGACGAAGCGCGTTCCCGGCTGGCGCGCATCCGGCCGGCGGCGGGGCTCTCCCCGGAGGTGCTGCGCGATCCACGGGCCACAGCCCTGCGCACGGCGCTGGCGGATCCCGCCTCCTTCGCCTTCCGCGCGCTGATGAACCCCGACGTGTCGGAGGTGGAGCACGATCCCGTGTACCTCCGCGCCGAGGTTCCGGCCGCCAACGGGGTCGCCGACGCCCGCTCCCTCGCCCGGCTCTACGCCGCGTTCATCGGCGAGGTCGACGGCATCCGGCTGCTCGACCCCGAGGCGGTGGACGCCGCCCGCCGGGAGCAGGCGGCGGGCACCGACCGGGTCGTGGGCTACTACCGCCGCTACGCCACGGGCTTCATGCTCCCGGATCCCACCCGCCCCATGGCCGGCGAGGACACCGGCTGCTTCGGGCACTACGGCATGGGCGGGCCCCTGGCCTTCGCCGAGCCCGAGCACCGGCTCGCCTTCGGTTACACGACGGTCCAGGAGCAGTCCCACGCCGGGGCGGATCCGCGGAGCCGCGCACTGGCGGAAGTCGCGCGGGACTGCGCTCGGGGAATATTGACAGGTAGCGATGACTAATTGAAGATCAGGTATGACTCCAGGGGGGCCGGGTGAACGGCCCAGCCCTTCGCCGACACGGCCCTCCGGCGGCTCTCCGCCCCCCCGGCGTGATGACTCATTGGCCGGAGGGCGCTCCGATGACTCATCGGCACGACGTGAGGCCGCGGCCGCACCGGTGACTCCGCTCCCGACCGCCGTCGGTGCGCCGACGCCCGGCACCACGCCGGGCTCCTGAACACACACAAGGGAAACGACGATGACCACCATGACCGCCTCGCCCGCAGCGCCGGACACCGCGGTGCCCCCACCCCCGCTGGAGCACCTGCGTTCCCCGGCGACCCGCGCCGTCCTGCGGATCCAGCAGCGGATCCTGACCGCGACCCGCGAACTCCTGGGTACCGAGGGCTTCATGGAGCTGCTCCCGCCGACGATCGGCCCGGTCACCGACCCGGGGGCGCGCGGAGCCAAGCAGGTGGACATCGACTTCTACGGCCACCGCTACAAGCTCATGACGAGCGGCATCCTCTACAAGCAGGCGTCGCTGCTGGCCTTCGAGAAGATTTTCAACATCGCGCCCAACGTCCGCCTTGAACCGCTGGAGACCGCCACCACCCACCGTCACCTCGCCGAGTTCCACCAGATCGACGTCGAAGTGGCGGGAGCCACCCGGCAGGACGTGACGGCCCTCGCCGAGAGGCTGATCCGCCATGTCTTCGCCGCCTGTGCCGCCGACATGCGGGACGAGCTGAAGCTCCTGAATCGGGACGTCGACGCCCTGCTCGCCGTCGCCGACACGGACTTCGACACCGTCTCCCACCACGAGGCCGCCGAGCTGCTGCGGGACCTCGGTCACCCGCAGAGCCCCGACGCGGAGCTGGACTGGGTCGGCGAGGAACTCCTCTCGCGCCACAGCGTCCGCCCCTTCTTCGTCGTCGACTACCCCAAGGGCTCACGCGGCTTCTACGACCGGGAGAGCCGCAGCGACCCGGGCGTCCTGCGGAACTTCGACCTGATCCTGCCCGAGGGGTACGGAGAGGTCATCAGCGGCAGTGAGCGCGAACACGACTACACCCGGCTGATCACCAGGATGCGCGAGACGGGCGAGAACCCTTCCAAGTACCGCTGGTACCTGGACATTGCGAGGGAAGGCATCCCGGCCAGCGCCGGCTTCGGCATCGGACTGGAGCGGCTCACCCGCTGCGTCGCCGGACTGGACGCGGTCTGGCGGGCCAGCTCCTTCCCGAAGATCCCCGGGGTGGTATCCGCGTGAGCGCGCTGAGGGCGCCGGGATACGAGGAAACGGCGATACGCGACAGAGCACGCCGGGGAGCCGCGGCGGTCTTCCCCGAACCGGAGAACTACGGGCGCGCCGTGCTCGGCGCGGCGGGCACGGCGGCCGGACGCGACCGGCTCGACGCCTTGAGGATCGTGCCTCCCGTGTTCGTGCCGCACAGGCTGGAGAAGCTCTTCGAGCTGGGGGAGGAGCCGCTCCCCGACGACGTCGACCTGGCCGGCCAGGTCGGCGGGTTCGACTCCCCCCTGCCGTTGTACGTCTCCGCCTTCGGCTCCACCCAGGTGGCCTCCTCCACGCTCGGCGAGGACCTCAGCCGCCAGGCCGGACGACTCGGCATCCCTATGGTCATCGGGGAGAACGTCGTCCCGGTCAACGGTTACGGGCGCACCGGCGAGCACGGTCCCGGCTCGCTCCTGGCGAGGATCTCCGGATACGTGGAGGAGAGCGGTACGGCGGGCGGCGTCGTCGTCCAGCAGTCCACCCAGGACGCCGACGCCGAGGTCTGGAACCTGGTCTACAGCGACCCCGCCGCGCTGCCGCTCCTCGAATCAGATCGGCTCGCCTTCGAGCTGAAGGTGGGTCAGGGTGCCAAGCCTGGGCTCGGCGGCCTCACCCTGGTCGACCGGCGGAAGGCGGGTTCGCTCACCGACCGCTTCCAGATCGCCGACAGCTTCGGCCCCGACAGCGACACCGTGGTTCGGTGTGCCACCCCCGGCACCTTCACCGCGGAGATCCTCACGCAGCAGATCCGGCTGATGCGCAACAACTACCCGCGCTGCCGGGTCTGGGTGAAGCTGCCGCCCGGCCGCGACATCGCCCACGCCGCCCGCGTCGCCCTGGCAGCCGGAGCCGACGCCGTGACCGTCGACGGAGCCGAGGGCGGTACGGGCTGGGCCCCCACCGTCTTCCTCGACCAGGTCGGACTGCCGCTCGGCGAGGTGCTGGCCCGCGTACGGCGCGACGGCCCGGTGGGCCGCGGGCTGCTCGCCTCCGGACGGATCTGGGAAGGCAGCCGCGCCGTGAAGTGCCTGGCCCTGGGCGCCGAAGCGGTCGGCCTAGGACGGGCCGCCCTGCTTGCTGTCGACGAGGACCCCCGGGAGGGCCTGATCAGACTCGTCGAGGCGCTGCGGTTCGAGATGCAGCTGCTGATCAGCGCGCTCGGCAAGTACCGGACGTCCGAGCTCTCCGCCGACGACCTCTGGTGCCAGGCGACCCCCCTGGAGGAGGAGCGCCGGGACTTCCCCGCCGGAGAGAGCTGTCCACGGTGAGGATCCTCCTGTCGACGGTGTCCTCGGACTCCCACACCTGGAATCTCGTCTTCCTCCAGCTCCTGCTTGAGGAATGGGGCCATGACGTCGTCAACCTCGGCCCCTGCGTCCCCGACAGGCTGCTGATCGAGACCGCGCGCCAGGAGCGCCCGGACGTGATCGTGATCAGCTCGGTCAACGGCCATGGCCACCTGGACGGCGCGAGACTGGTCAAGGCGGTACGCGCCGACCGCGAGATCTGCCATCTTCCGATGCTGATCGGCGGCAAACTCGGCATCCTCGGCGACGACAACATCGAACATGCCCGGGGCCTGAGGAACGCCGGCTTCGACGAGGTGTTCACCGAAGGGAGCGACCCGGCACGGCTGCGCGACCGGCTGGCGGCGCTCGCCCTCGCCGGCACGGACGCGGGACTGCTCGGGGCAGGGGGCCGACGGTGACCCCGCAGCCCCACTCGTACGCGGACCTCGGGACGTACCCAGACGTCGAGACGGACATCGACTCCGGCACATACACAGACTTCGGGACGTACATGAGGGAGAGCGCCGGGACCCTCGTCGTCCAGCCGAGGATGGGCATGGCGCATCCGACGGACATGTCCGCCGGGCTCCGCGCCGTGGCCGCCATTGGAGTGCGCGCCGTTGGCACCATCACGCTCGACAGCTATACGCGCGTGGGCGACCATGACAGCACGCGGGCGGCTCTGCGCGACCCGGCGGCCGCCGGGCTCAACGGCTTCCCGCTCGTCGCGCACGGCCCCGCGACCACCGCCGACGTGGCCGCGGCCGCCGGCCGTATCCCGGTGCAGATACGCCACGGCTCCGCCCGGCCCCAGGACATCTTCCGCACCCTGGCCCGGGCGGGACTCTCGGTGAGCGAGGGCGGCCCCGTCTCGTACTGCCTGCCCTACGGCCGCACCCCGCTCGCCGAATCGGTAGGCAACTGGCGGGAGTCGACCCGGCAACTGGCTGACGACTGCGCCGCCCTGGGTCGCACCGCCCATCTGGAGACCTTTGGAGGCTGTCTCCTCGGCCAGTTGTGCCCGCCGTCGATGCTGGTCGCGATGAGCCTCCTGGAGGGCCTGTTCTTCCTCCAGAACGGGGTACGCAGCATCTCGCTGAGCTATGCCCAGCAGACCCATCCCGTCCAGGACGTGGAGGCCCTGGCGGCGCTCGGGCTGCTCGCCGGTGAACTGATTCCCGACGGCGTCGACTGGCACCGTGTCCTCTACACGTACATGGGCGTCTTCCCGTCCACCGAAGCCGGGGCCGGACTGCTGATGGACCGCAGCGCCGCGCTCGCCGTGCGCGGCGGAGTTGAACGGCTCATCGTCAAGACGGTGGCGGAGGGCCGACGGCTGCCGACCGTCGCCGAGAACGTCCACGCGCTGCGCGCGGCGGCCGCCACCGCGGCGGCGACCGCCGCACACGGCCCGGCCGCCGACCCCCTGCCGTGGGCCGCCGAGGTGGACTGCTCCGAGGTGCTCACCGAGGCCCGGATCCTGGTCCACACCGTCCTCGACCTGCACGAGGACATCGGCACCGCACTGCTCAGGGCCTTCTCCGCCGGCCTTCTCGACGTGCCCTTCTGCCTACATCCGGACAACCGGGGGCTGACCCAGGGCGCGATCACCGAAAACGGCCGGCTGGTCTGGGCCCGGACCGGGCGGCTGCCGCTCCCTTCCCGCACCGGCGGCACGCCCCGCACCAGGGTGGGCTCCACGGAGCTGATGAGGATGCTCCGGCACACGGCGGAACAGCACGACGGCTCGGCAACGAAAGCGCCGTGACCGCACGACGGGACGGTGTGCCGTTGCTTGTCGATCCCCGTGCCCGAAGGGCTTTCATGTCGATTCCTCCGCTCGACCACGTCGAACTCGGCGGCTCCGAACTCGACCACTCCGAATCCGCCGTCGCCGCGCGGCTCCGCGCCACGGGTGCGTGTTCGCCGAGGAGGCGGCGCGGACGGCCTGGAGGTGTTGCTTCCGGACGCCTCGGCACGGTCCGTATGGGCTGCGGTTGATCATTCCCGACCTCTATGAGTCCATCAGCCAGGAGAAGGCTGTGCAGATCCTGCGGGAGTGGGTGGATCCGCTCTGGGACGTGCCCACCGAGCTGGCTGGAGGCAGATCTGCAGCGGGAGGTGTTCGCCCGCGTGGCCGCAGCCGATGGCATCTACTACCTCAGCGAGCTCGGCGATGAGGCAATTCATGACTGGGAACGCGTGCACGACTGCTTTCACGAGTTCGTGCTCGTCGACCGCTCGGCTGGGCGGATCACGCTCATCATCGCCGCCGACGGCTGAGCAACCACGGGGGCATCCGCTGCGGTGGCTGACATCAGTGGCGGAGCCACAACCGAATCGTCGCAAGAGTAACCGTGCCGTGGAGACGTAGGCCCTCTTGTCATAGCGAGTCGCCACGGCCCTGGAGCCATGAGCGCGTTGAAGCAACGCAACGTGTAGCGGCTGCCGTTCACCACGTGCTGATCCGGTAAACGTGCAGGCCACAAGGGGTCCGACTCCTCGGAGTCGGGCCCTTGGTTTTTCCCGCGCTGGGACGGTGCTGGGACAACTCACCTCTCGGCACCGTCGTCATCCCCGGTCATCGGTACCGCGCTGGGATTGCGCTGGCATGGGGAGGTCGAGGGGGTCGCACAATCAGTTGCCGTCTTGGGATCTCCGACTGCAAGCGTGAGCTCGGCGGGCGAGAACCGGAGGGCGCGGCAGTCCGGCGTTAGTCGGACGCAAGCGGGACGGCAAGCGGGGGCGGGAAGGTGTAGGTGGCACCGGATGTGGGGCCGTTCGAACGTGAACCGGGGGAGAACCACCATGCGTACGTACCGTAAGAACACCGTCCTCGCCGTCGCGGCCGCCGCCGTCCTCTCGCTGGGGCTGACCGCCTGTGGCGGGGACGAGGGCGGGAGCCGGGACGAGGGGGCCGCGATCACGCAGGTCACGCCGGAGGGCGGGGCCATCGGCGGGGCGACGGTCGGCGCCGGGAGCGCCGGTGGATCGGCCGCCGGTGGCGCGGCGGCGAGTGGCTCGACGGCCGGGGGCAAGGGGGGCGCCGCGGTCTCGGGCGGGTCGACGGCCTCGGCCTCATCCGGCTCCTCGGCCAAGGCCCCGGCCTGCACCTACAAGGACGTGAAGGTCACGGCCGCCAAGGTCGACGAGACGCCCACCGAGCACATCGTCCTCACCGCGACCAACACCTCCGGCCGCGCCTGCCGCCTCCACGGCTACCCGCTGATCGCCTTCGGCGAGATCCAGACCGCCAAGGACGTCCCGGCGGTCGCCAAGAGCAAGCCCGCCGCCCCCGTCGTCCTGGAGCCGGGTGCCCCCGCGTACGCCAACGTACGGATCGCCCTCGGCGGTGTCGACGAGGAGAACAAGGTCGTCACCTCCTTCCATGTGAACCTCTTCGCCGGCGACGCCCCCGCCGAGGGCAGCATCGTCGTCAAGGCCCCGGCGGGCGGCCTGGCCGTCGACGAGGCCATCGCGAAGACCGGTTACTGGACGCCGGAACTCCGTAACGGCGCCGACGAGTTCTGACCCCTCGGGCGAGGCACGCGTCACGCCGCCGCCAGGCCCGTCTTCGCGCCCGCCCCGCACAGCGGCACGACCGTCGTGCCGGGGCGCGGCGGCGTCGCCCGTACGGCCGCCCAGCAGACGGCCGCCGTCGGCTCCACGTACAGGCCCCGCCGCGCCAGGTCCAGCTGGGCGGCGCGGATGCCGTCCTCCGGCACGGTGAGGAAGGTGCCGCCGGAGGCCCGCACGGCCCGCAGGATCCGCGCCGCGCGGGGCGGGTTCGGGATGGCGATGCCCTCGGCGAGGGTGGGGCGGGCGGCGGCCGGGGCCGGCAGGTCGTCCGCGCCCGCGTGGAAGGCGGCGGCCAGGGGCGAGACGGCCTCGGCCTGAACGGCGACGAGGGCGGGGCGGCGGTCGACGAGCCCGTGGCCGTACAGCTCCTCCACGGCGAGGGCCGCGCCGAGCAGCAGCGTTCCGTTGCCGACCGGCAGGACGAGGGTGTCGGGCAGCCGGCCGCCGAGGTCCTCCCACAACTCGTAGACGTAGGTCTTCGTACCGTGGAGGAAGTGCGGGTTGTACACGTGCGAGGCGTAGAAGACCCCCGGTTCGTCGGCGGCCGCGCGGGCCGCCCGCGCCGTGGCCTCGCGGTCGCCGGGGACGACGACCGTACGGGCGCCGTGGGCGCGGATCTGCTCCAGCTTCTTCGGCGAGGTCCCCTCCGGTACGAGGACGGCGCAGTCGAGGCCGGCGCGGGCGCAGTACGCGGCGACGGCCGTGCCCGCGTTGCCGCTGCTGTCGGCGATCACGCGGCGAGGGTCCAGGCGGCGCGCGAGTTCCGCGAGCATGACGGCGCCCCGGTCCTTGAAGGACGACGTGGGCATGAGGAAGTCGAGTTTGGCCGAAACCGTATCGGTGAGCGGGATCAGGGGCGTGCGTCCCTCCCCGAGGGACAGCGCGGGCACCCCGGTGGTTCCCGTGGGCCCGCCGGTCGCCCCGTTCCCGGTGGCGAGCGGTAGTGCTTCCGCGTAACGCCACAATGAATTCACGCGGTACGGAAGTGACGCGAGTGGCACCGGCGCGGCCGTGTGGGCGAGGTCCCACGGGCCCCGGCAGCCGGGACAACACCAGGTGAGGGCGGTGCCGGGGGCTCGCGTACGGCATCGGGGACACACGTAGTCGCTCATGATCCCCAGCTTCGCAGTCGTGTGGCGGCGGTGTTACGGGGCGGGCGGAACCCTTGTGTGATTCCTATGGATCCGTCAATCTTTCGGTCGGCACCCGGACTTGGCGAACGGTGTGGAGCCACGCCGCATTGTCATGTCCCTGCTGAAAGCGTCACCGCTCGACAACCCCCACAGCAGCGCACCACCCAATGAGGAGGACCCCTCACATGTCCGTGATGCGTGACTCGCGGCGCAGACTCGCCGCGGCCGGCGCCATAGCCGTCGCTTCCCTGGCGCTCGGCTCCCTCTCCGCCCTTCCGGCCACCGCCGCCGGGACCACCGCCGAAGGCGTCATCCTGAACGCCGGCGCGGAGGGGACCGTCCCCAACAGCTACATCGTCACCCTCCGCGAGTCCGCCGCCCAGGCGGAGACCGCGCAGGGACGGGCGGTCGCGACGAAGTTCGGTGCCAAGATCAAGCGGACGTACACCGCGGCGCTCAACGGCTACTCCGTCGAGCTCTCCGAGGCGCAGGCCAGGAAGCTCGCCGCCGACCCGGCCGTCGAGTCCGTCAGCCAGAACCGCGTCTTCACCATCGACGCCACCCAGCCCTCCCCGCCGTCCTGGGGCCTCGACCGGATCGACCAGAAGGCCCTCCCGCTCAACCAGAGCTACACCTACCCGGACAGCGCGGGCCAGGGCGTCACGGCGTACATCATCGACACCGGCGTCCGCATCAGCCACAGCGACTTCGGCGGCCGGGCCTTCAACGGCTACGACGCGATCGACAACGACAACACCGCGCAGGACGGCCACGGCCACGGCACGCACGTCGCCGGCACCGTCGCCGGCACGGCGCACGGTGTCGCCAAGAAGGCGAAGATCGTCGGTGTCCGGGTCCTCAACAACTCCGGCTCCGGCACGACCGAGCAGGTCGTCGCGGGCATCGACTGGGTGACGCGGAACGCCGTCAAGCCGGCCGTCGCCAACATGAGCCTCGGCGGCGGCGTCGACACCGTCCTCGACGACGCCGTGCGCCGGTCGATCGCCGCCGGCATCACCTACGCGGTCGCCGCGGGCAACGACAACTCCAACGCGTCCAACTACTCGCCGGCGCGCGTCGGCGAGGCCATCACGGTCGGCTCCACGACCAGCTCGGACGCCCGATCCAGCTTCTCCAACTACGGCAGCGTCCTGGACATCTTCGCCCCGGGCTCCTCCATCAAGTCGGCCTGGAACACCAACGACACCGCCACCAACACCATCTCCGGCACGTCGATGGCGACCCCGCACGTGGCCGGCGCCGCCGCCCTCTACCTGGCGGACAACCCGACGGCCACCCCGTCGGCGGTCTCCACGGCCCTCGTCAACGCCGCGACCCCGAACGTGGTCACCAGCCCCGGCACCGGCTCCCCGAACCGTCTGCTGTACGTCGGCGGCGGCACCACCACCCCGCCCGGCCCGCGCTTCGAGAACACCGCGGACTACACGATCAGCGACAACGCGACCGTCGAGTCGCCCGTCACCGTCAGCGGCGTCGCGGGCAACGCCCCCTCCGCCCTCCAGGTGCCGGTGAACATCGTCCACACCTACATCGGTGACCTCCAGGTCCAGCTGATCGCCCCGGACGGCACCGCGTACACGCTGAAGGCCTTCGGCACCGGCGGCAGCGCGGACAACATCAACACCACGTACACCGTCAACGCCTCCTCCGAGGTCGCGAACGGCACGTGGAAGCTCCGGGTCACGGACAACGCGAACTACGACACCGGCAGGATCGACTCCTGGGCGCTGCAGTTCTGACGCACGTCTGACGCACGTCTGACGCACGTCTGACGCCCGAGGAAGAAGCACACCGCACGACAGGGGCGGTCGCCGATCCGGCGGCCGCCCCTGTCGTCAGCTCTCCTCTGCGTCCTCCCACCGCTCTTCCTCGAAGACGTACGGCACGGGCTCGGCCACCCAGCCCGCCGCGAGGACCAGCCGCGAGGTGCGGTGCACGGTCAGGAAGCCGAAGGGCCGGTCGACGTCCAGGTCGACGCGCCGGACCACGTACGGGGTGCGCGGCACCCCCGCCCCCGGCATGCCGATCGCCGTGACCGCGGCCGCCTGGAAGCCCTTCGCGCCGAAGCGGGCCATCGCCGCCTGCCGGGCCTGCCGCACGGCCAGCGGCGGGTGCGCGCAGATGCCCGGGAAGTGGCCCCGGGTGTCGTCCCGCGCCGTCGTGAGCCCGAACAGCTCGTGCAGCGCCGTCAGATCGTGCTCGGCCGTGAGCGAGAACGGCGAGGTCGTCACCGAGAGGTACGGCTCGCGGGACGTGCTGCGCACCTTGCGGACGTTCAGGCCCGGGCCCGGCTCGCCCAGCGGGAGCAGGTCGCCCGGGACGGTCCGGAAGGCGCCGGTCAGGACGTCCACGCCCGCCTTCAGGACGGCGCCGGGCTCCGCCTCTACCGGGCCGAGGAGCAGGTGGACGTCGACCCCGGTGTTCCCCAGTACCTTCAGCACGGTGAGCGGACCCGCGTCCGTCCCGGCCACCCCGACCCGGTCGAGCAGACCCGTCGTACGGTGCAGCGCGGCGAGCTCCCGCCCGGCCCAGGGGCCGTCGTCGGGGAACATGCCGCCCTCCCGGAAGGGCCGCAGCCACCTCGTCCGCACCGCCTGGGCGGTGGCCAGGACCAGATCCATGTCCTTGGTCACCTCCACCGGCATAGAGGGGATCAGGCCGCCCGTACGCTCCGCCGCCCAGGTGTCCACAAGCCGCCGGTTCTCCGCGTCGTCGTCACCGAGCCGGCCGAGCGTGGCCTCCGGCAGGCCCGCGACCCACGCGTCGTAGGGCCGGACACGAGGGCGGGTCCACAGACCGACGGCCGAGCCGGCACCGGGGATCCTGGCGAGGCCGTCGAGCAGTTCGCGGGCCGCGCCCGCCGCCTCGGCCGCCCGCATCCCGAGCGCCTCCTCCAGCTCGGCCCTGGCCGGGCCCGCTGCGCCGTCCGCGAGGAAGGCGAGCAGGGGCCAGACACCGCTCGCCGACAGGACGGTGTCCCGGCCGGGCGGCAGGACTCCGGCCCAGCGTGCCGTGAGGCGGTTGACCGCCCGTACCGTAGAGCCCCGCATACCGCCCCCGCCCCCGGACCACGTACGATGCGCGCGCCCGTTCGAACTCGTGATTCTCCGACTCCCCGAGCCGGTGATGACGCGATCCTCCGATCGTCGGACTTCCCGCCCCGCCCGCCCCACAGGAGCACCGTACTCGTGGACCCGTTCCAGCCGCCTCAGGATTCCCCGGCCTCGCAGCAGCCCCCGCAGCCGCCGCGGCAGGGCGGGCCCGCGCCCGGCCCGTACGCGTCCCCCGGCCCGTACACCTCGCCGCCGCCCGGCCCGTACGGCCCCTACGGTCCCGGGGGACCCGCGGGTCCCCTGGGCCACGGCGTGCCGGGCCCGTACGGGGTGCCGCGGCAGAGCACCAACGGTCTGGCCGTCGCGTCCCTCGTCTCCGGCATCGTCTGCTGCCTGCCGCCCCTCGGCCTCGTCTTCGGCCTGATCGCCCTGCCCCAGATCAAGAAGAAGCAGCAGAAGGGCAAGGGCATGGCCATCGCCGGCATCGTGCTCTCGTCCCTCGCCTGCCTGATGATGGCCCTCGGCTTCGTGAGCGGCGGATTCGCCGACGCGTGGCGCGAGTTCGACAAGGGCATGGACGAGGCCGCCGCCGAACGGTCGGCGTTCTCGCTGCGCAAGGGCGACTGCTTCCGCGTCGACGTCAAGCGCGAGACGTACGCCACGGATGTGGAGACGGTGCCGTGCACCACGCCCCACGAGGGCGAGGTCAGCGGAGGGTTCAAGGTCACCGGCTTCACCAAGTGGCCGGGCGAGGACGCCATCGACCGCATCGCCGAGGACCGCTGCCAGGACGTCAACAGTGCGTACGCGCTCGACACCTGGGCCGTCCCGGAGGACGCGCTGACCTACTACTACCTGCCCACCAAGGAGAGCTGGCGGGCCGGCGACCGGGCCGTGACCTGCGCGCTGGCCACCGAGGAAGCGCCCTTCACCCGTTCCCTGCGCAGCGACGAGAGCACCCTCGACGCCCACCAGGTGCACTTCCTGAAGCAGATGAACCCGATCGACGACGCCCTCTTCGAGGAGCCCGAGAAGGACGTCGACGCGGACCTGGCGGGCAACAAGGCCTGGGCCCGGAAGGTGCACGAGGCCGTCACCACGGCGGGCGACGGCCTGCGCGGGCACACCTGGCCCGACGGCTCCGCGAAGCCGGTCGGCGAGCTGGCGCAGAAGCTGGAGGCCGCCGCGCCCAAGTGGCACGCGCTCGCCACGGCGAAGGACGCGGACGCGTTCTGGGAGGTCTACGAGGACGCCTACGACGCGCTCTCGACGGACTCCGAGAAGCCGTCGCGCTCCGCGCTCGGGCTGACCGACACCCTGGAGGAGGACAGCGCCGGTACCACGGGTGGCAGTGGTGGTAGCGGCGGCAGCGGTGGGGGCGGCGGGGGCGGCCAGAAGGTCTGACGCCTCCGCGCCGCCGCCCCGGGGGACCGGGGGCGGATCCCCGGGGCGGGGACCCGCTCCGCCCGGCCTCAGTCCCCGGCCTCGCCCGGCCTCAGCCCTCGGCCCCGCCAGGCCTCAGCCTCTGGTCCCGCCCGGCGCCGCCTGGCCTCGCCCTGCGCCGCCCCGGCCTCAGCCGGTCAGCGGCGGCCGCCGAGGACGCCGTCCACCGACCTGATCAGCTCGCCGTCTGGGGTGTCCCCGTCGAGCGACCAGAACATCGCGCCGCCGAGGCCCCGGGCCCGTACGTACGCCGACTTGGCGCGCAGCACCCCCGGGTCGTCGTACGTCCACAGGGTCGTGCCGTCGAACAGCCAGGCGTGGCCGTTCTTCCGGTCCCGGTGCAGGGTGTACGCGCCCGACTCCGCCAGCTTCTTCAGCGCCTTGTAGTCCTCGTAGCCGTTGGCCCAGGTGGCGGGGGCGGGGCCGGCGGCCGGTCGGCCGAGGCCGTCGCCGCCGCCCGTGACGCCCGTCCACCCCTGGCCGTAGAACGGCATGCCGACCACCAGCTTGCGGGCCGGTGCGCCGCGCCGCAGCCAGTCGTTCACCGTCTGGTCGACGCTGAAGTCGCCGCGGGGCGCGAAGAGCGCGGACTGCTGGGCGGTGGTGGACTCCCAGCTGCCGTGGAAGTCGTAGCCCTGGAGGTTCACGAAGTCGAGGTCGCGCATGATCTTCCGGACCTCGAAACCGGCGTCGATCTTCGCGGGCGCGGTCGGGACGAACGCCGTCAGCTCGTAGTGCCGGCGCGGCTTGCCCGCCGCGCTCTGCTGCCTGGCGTAGGCGTCGAGCTGGGCGCGGAACTCCCGTACGAGCGCGGTGAAGTTCTGCTTGTCCTCGGGACGGAAGACGGTGTCGGTGTCGCCCGCGGAGCCGGGCCACTCCCAGTCGAGGTCGATGCCGTCGAAGAGGCCGGCCGCGGCTCCCGCACCGCCGCGCGCTCCGTCGACGGGCAGGTTGCCCTTGATGTAGAGGTCGATGCAGGAGGCCGCCAGAGCCTTGCGCGAGGCGGGGGTGCGGGCCGCGTCGGAGAAGTGGGTGGACCAGCTCCAGCCGCCGAGCGAGATCATCACCTTGAGGCCGGGGTGCTTGGCCTTGAGTTCGCGCAGCTGGTTGAAGTTGCCCGCCAGCGGCTGGTCCGGGGTGTCGGCGACGCCGTCGACGGAGCCGGCGGCGTCGAGCGGGCGGACGTAGTCGGCCCAGGCGTCGGCCTCGCCGGGGACGTTGCCGGTGAAGCACCGGCCGTCCGCGCCGACGTTGCCGAAGGCGTAGTTGACATGGCTCAGCCTGGCCGCGGTGCCGCTGGTGTCCAGATCCTTGACCTGGAAGTTCCGCCCGTAGACGCCCCATTGGGTGAAGTAGCCGACGCGCTTGTACGCGGGCTTGGCGGGAGTCTCATGGGCTTGCGCGGCGGGGGCGAGGCCGGTGAGAAGGCCGAGCGAGAGGGTGGCGGCGGTGGCGACGGACAGCCGGGAAAGGGTTCTGCGACGCATGGGGCTCGTTCCTGTGCGGGTGCGTGCCGGAAGGGTGAGCTGTGCGCACAGGAACGTATTGGTCTGGACCATTAACGTCAAGGATTCCGACGGGAGTTCGGTGGCTATACCTGCGACAAGGGGCCGCGTAAAGGCAAATCATCACTTCGGGTGAAACCTTGGCCCATGCTTGCGGCTGCGCACCCTCGGTCGTCACGCTGTAGCTGACAGTCAAGCTGAGGGGAGTGTCCAGTGACGTTCGGTGAGCAGCCGGCCTATCTGCGTGTGGCGAGCGATCTCCGGGAGAAGATCGCCAACGGCTCGCTTCCTCCGCACACCCGGCTCCCCTCGCAGGCGCGCATCCGCGAGGAGTACGGGGTCTCGGACACCGTCGCACTGGAGGCGCGCAAGGTCCTGATGGCCGAGGGTCTGGTCGAGGGCCGCTCCGGCTCGGGGACCTATGTGCGCGAGCGTCCCGTGCCGCGCCGGATCGCCCGCTCCGGGTACCGGCCCTCGACGGGCGCCAATCCCTTCCGCCAGGAGCAGGCCGCCGAAGGGGCGCGCGGCACCTGGGAGTCGGCGAGCGAGCAGGAGCCGGCGAGCGCCGAGGTCGCCGCCCGGCTCGGCATCGAGCCGGGCGAGCGGGTGATGCGCACGCGGTACGTGTTCCGGGACGCGGGCGAGGCGATGATGCTCTCCACCTCCTGGGAGCCGCTGTCCGTCACCGGCCGGACCCCGGTGATGCTGCCGGAGGAGGGCCCCCTGGGCGGCTCCGGCGTCGTCGAGCGGATGGCGGCGATCGACGTGGTCGTGGACAACGTGGTCGAGGAGGTCGGCGCCCGCCCAGGGCTCGCGGAGGAGCTCCTCACCCTCGGCGGCGTGCCCGGCCATGTGGTGATGGTCATCGAGCGGACGTATTACGCCTCGGGCCGCGCGGTCGAGACCGCCGACGTCGTCATCCCGGCCGACCGCTACCGGATCGCCTACCACCTGCCGGTGCGCTGACGCCGGGCGCTCCCGTGGTCCGGTCTCCGGCCGTCCACCGCTTGTTACTGGCCAGATACGTATCTCTTTGTGAAAACCCGTATCCGCTCTGTAAAGGTCAGGCGTAAGCTCGGGCATATGCGGATCGGGGTTTCCAGGAGATCGTTAGAAACGGCTGGGCCGGCGGAGGGAGAAGTCCGATGAGCGACAGCGGTCCCGTCCTTCCCTGGCTGGTCATTCGGCAGGACGACAACGGCAACCGCTACCGCGTCGGCCGGTACGCGACCGAGGACGAAGCCCAGAAGATCGCCGACAACCTCCACGCCCGTGGGCGGCACCAGCAGTTGTACGTGGTGGAGCGCATCGGCCAGCCCGCGCTCTGAGCCGGGGTCACCGACCGGCGGCCCGGCGACCGGCGGGGCCGCCGGTCGCCGGACCCTGCGCGTCGGGCGCGGGCCTGCTCCGGCACGCAGGGCTTAAGGTCGCGGCATGACCGATCGCACTGCCGGCCCTGTCGTGGTCGTCGCCGGGGCCCTCTGCCACCACGGGCGGCTCCTCGCCGCGCGGCGCAGCGCGCCCGTCGAGCTCGCGGGCCGCTGGGAGCTGCCCGGCGGCAAGCTGGAGCCGGGGGAGAGCGCCGAGGAGGCTCTGCTCAGGGAGCTGCGCGAGGAGCTCGGCGTCGAGGTGGAGGTCGGTGAGCGCCTCCCCGGCGAATGGCCGCTGAAGCCAGGTTACGTCCTGCGGGTGTGGGCCGCGCGGCTGCGCTCCGGCGAGCCCCGGCCGCTGGAGGACCACGACGAGCTGCGCTGGCTGGCCCGTCACGAGCTGGACTCCGTCGACTGGCTCGACCAGGACCGCCCCGCCGTCGCCGAGGCCGGACGACTGCTGCCCGCCGCCCCGGCCGGTACCGCCCCCGCCCCTGCCGGCTCGGCTCCGACCGGTACCGCCCCCGGCTCGGCCCCGGCCGGCTCCGCCCCTGCCGGCTCGGCCTCGACCGGCTCCGTCGGGCCCGCCACTGCCGGGCCCGGCACCGCCGCCGGCACCGCCTCCAACGCCTCCACCGGCACCGCCCCGACCGGCTCCGCCGGCATCGTCGGTCCGCCCGGCGGCGTGCGTCGCTGACGTCTACGCCGTTCGTGCCACCGTGCGCCGACTGGCGCGCCCGGCGCGATATCCCACTCCGAATATCGGGTATGTCCTGACTAACCCCCCGAAATAGGACGTGGGCCCCGTGATCGACACCGAAGGCGACCGCGCCGAGTGGCACTTCCCCGCGGAGGCCGACGCCGTGCGCACCGCCCGCCACGCGGTGCGGGACGCCCTGAGGGCCTGGCAGCTCGACGCGGTGATCGGGGACGTGACCGTCCTGCTGGTCAGCGAGCTGGTCACCAACTCCCTGCGCTACGCCTCCGGGCCCATCGGCGTCCGCCTGGTCCGCCTCGGGACCGACGGGCCCGGCGCCGGGCAGGGGCCCGCGCTCCTCGTGGAGGTGTCGGATCCGCTTCCGGACGGGCCGACCGAACGCCCCGCAGGACCCGACGACGAGGGTGGCCGCGGGCTCCAGCTCGTGGCCGGTTCCGCACGCCGCTGGGGCACCCGCGCGGGACGGACCGGGAAAACCGTGTGGTTCGAGCTGGCCTTGCCGGGTGAGTAAAGAGGGTGGGACGACGATCAGCGGGCCTCTGCCGGAAACGAACGAGACCACCCTGTGATCGTGAACGTCGTGCCGACGGGGGCCATGGTGCTGAATACTGCCGTCATGGCCGGTCCGGTGCGGTGAGCTGGAGGGGACGGTCGCGTGAGCGAGATACCTGAGACGGCGAGCGGTGTCGTGTGGCAGAGCAGCCCGCCCGGATCCATCTATGACTACATCCGGGTCGCCTCCTTCTCGATAGGCCCCGACGGGCTCGTCGACCAGTGGAGCAGGCGCGCCGTCGAGCTCTTCGGAGTCACCGCCGAGGAGGCCAGGGGCAAGGATCCGGTCGAGGCATTCCTGCCCGCCGACCTGCGCGAGCGCGGACATCACAGGGTCAGGGAGATCCTGGACGGCAAGGAGTGGACGGGCCTCGTCCCCTTCCGCACGCCGGGGGAGGACCGCCGCCAGGGCCTCGCCGAGCTGTACGTGATGCCGAGCGAGACACAGACCGGGGAACGCGCGGCGCTGTGCATCGTGGTCGACGTGCGGGCCCTGCGCCGCATCGAGACGGACCTCGCCGCCTCGCAGGCCATTTTCGGCCAATCGCCCTTCGGCTTTCTGCTCTTCGGCACCGACCTGACCGTGAAGCGCGCCAACCGCCGCTTCGCCACCGTCTTCGGAGGCTCCGCCGACGACCACCGCGGCCGGACCGTCCACGACTACCTCGCCCGGCCCGAGGCGGACCGGATGACCGCCGCGCTGAAGAAGGTCCTGGAGACCGGCGAGTCCGTGGCCGACCTCCAGATCGTCGGCGCCGCACCCGGCTCCCACGACCGGCGCCACTGGTCGGTCAACCTCTACCGCGTGCACAGCGGCTCCGGCCGCCCCATCGGCGTCGCCGGTCTCGGCATCGACGTCACCCGCCGGCACAACGCCGCCCGCGAGGCCGCCAGCGCCCGCCGCAACCTCGCCCTCCTCAACCAGGCCGGCGCCCGCATAGGCAACTCCCTCGACCTGGAGTCCACCGCCCGCGAACTCCTCGACGTCGCCGTCCCCGGCTTCTGCGACCTCGCCGCCGTCGACCTCTACCAGGGCCTGCTCACCGGCGACGAGGCGCCGCCCGGACGCTGGGGCAGCTCCCATGACGTCGGCTACGGGGCGGGCAGCGCCGAGCTGCGCCGGGTCGCCGTCGCCAGCGCCGTCGCCGACACCCCCGTACGCGTCGGAAAGCCGCGCGGCAGCACGGAGGACGCCGGCCCGGGGGACGGCGGGCCGGACGCGGCGGGCCCGGCCGGCGGGGAGATGGGACACACCCGGCACACCGGCCCGTCCGCCGACCTGTGTTGCGACGACGGACCCGTCCAGGTCGGCTCCGTGCACCGCTACCCGTTCAACTCGCCCTGCGCCGGGGCCCTGCGCACCGGCCGCCTGCGCACCGTCCCCGGACGGGACGGCGGCCTCGTCCAGTCCACCCTCGTGGTCCCGATGGTCGCCCACGACACCGTCGTCGGCCTCGTCCAGTTCTCCCGGACCAAGGGCAGCGAGCCCTTCGGCGAACGCGACCGCGCCCTCGCCGTCGAACTCGCCGCCCGCGCCGCCGTCTGCATCGACAACGCCCGCCTCTACCGGCGCGAACACGAGCGGGCCCTCATCCTCCAGCGCAGCCTCCTGCCGCCCGGCGACCCGGAGGCCGCCGGACTCGACATCGCCTGCCGCTATCTGCCCGGCACCGTCGGCTCCGAGGTCGGCGGGGACTGGTTCGACGTCATCGAACTGCCCGGCCACCGCACCGCCCTGGTCATCGGTGACGTCATGGGCCGCGGCCTGCGCGCCGCCGTCGCCATGGGCGAACTGCGCACCGCCGTGCGCACCCTCGCCCAGCTCGACCTCGAACCCGCCGAGGTCCTGTCCCACCTCGACGAGATCGCCCGCGGCCTCGGCGCCCCCGCCGGAGCCCAGCAGTCCGCCCGCGCCCACCACAAGACCCGCGGCCCCGAACTGTCCGAGGTCTACCTCGCCACCTGCGTCTACGCCGTCTACGACCCCGTCACCCGCCGCTGCACCTTCGCCAACGCGGGCCATCTGCCGCCCGTGCTCCTCGAACCCGGCGAGGAGGCCCTGCTGCTCGACGTGCCCCCCGGGATGCCGCTCGGCGTCGGCGGCGAGCCCTTCGAGGAGGTCGAGGTCGAGCTCCCCGAAGGCGCGCTGCTCGCCCTCTACACCGACGGGCTCGTCGAGTCCCGCGACCATCCCCTCGACGAGGGACTGAGCGCCTTCCGCAGCGCCCTCGCCAACCCGGGCCGCCCCCTCGAGGACGTCTGCGACCACGTCCTGACCACCCTCGACACCCACCACGGCGAGGACGACATCGCCCTGCTCATGGCCAGGATCCAGGGCCTGCCCAGCGAGGCCGTGGGCGACTGGCGGCTCCCCAGGGAGCCCCGCTCGGTCGGCCGCGCCCGCGAACTGGCCCGGGCCCAGCTCACGAGCTGGGAGCTGGAGCCGCTGGTGGACACCGTCGAACTGCTCGTCAGCGAGCTCGTCACCAACGCGCTGCGCTACGGCGAGGGCGAGATCCGGCTGCGCCTGCTGCGCGACCGCACCCTCGTCTGCGAGGTGTGGGACGCCGGACTCGTCCAGCCACGGCGCCGCCGCGCCAAGGACACCGACGAGGGCGGCCGCGGCCTGCAACTGGTCGGACTGCTCAGCGCCGCCTGGGGCTCGCGCCGCACCCCGCGCGGCAAGACCGTCTGGTTCGAGCTGCCCCTGCCGGACGGAGACGGTCTCGCCGAGCCGACGGTCGACCAGCTGCTCAGCATGTTCTGAGCGGCCCGCCCGACGCACCGCACCGGTCCGCCACCCGGCGCGGGCCCGGCGCATCGCCGCGCCGGCCCGCCACACCGCCGCGCCGGTCAGGCGGCCTTGAGCGCGGCGAGACGGGCCGCGATCTCCGCCTCGTCGCCGAGGGCGTCCAACTGCTCGAACTGGGCGTCCAGCGAGGAGGCGGCCAGCTCCTGCTTGCCCATCGCCCTCGCCTCCTCCCGGCGGACCTTGTCCTCGAAGCGGCTCAGCTCGCTCGTCGGGTCCAGGACGTCGATGCTCTTGACCGCGTCCATCATCGTGTTCCGCGCCTGCGCCGACTTCGCCCGCGCCACCAGCTCGTCGCGCCTGGCCTGGAGCTCGCCCAGCTTCACCTTCATCTGGTCCAGGCCGGCCTTGAGCTTGTCCACCACCTCGGTCTGCGCGGCGATGGTCGGCTCGGCGGTCCTCGCCTCCTTCTCCGACTGGAGCTGGCGGCCCAGCGCGACCTTCGCCAGGTTGTCGAAGCGGTCCGCCTCCGCCGTCCGGCCCTCGACCCGCAGCCCGTCCGCCTTGCGACTCGCGGCCAGGGCCTTCTCGCCCCACTCCCGCGCCGCCGACACGTCCTCCTGGTGGTCCTGCTCCATCAGCCGCAGATTGCCGATGGTCGACGCGACCGCCTCCTCCGCCTCCGAGATGTTGCTCGCGTAGTCGCGGATCAGCTGGTCCAGCATCTTCTGCGGATCCTCCGCCTGGTCCAGCAGGGCGTGGACGTTGGCCTTCGCCAGCTGGGCGACACGGCCGAGGATGGTCTGCTTGCTCATGGACGCTCTCCTTGCGCACAAGACGGGACACGAGTGAAAGAGCGAGGTCAGAAACGACCGCCGCCGCCCAGCCGGCCGCGCGTCCCGCCGCCGCCGAAGCTGCCGGGACCGCCGCCGAAGCCGCCGCCCCCGAAACCCCCGCCATGACCACCGAAACCCCCACCACGACCTCCCCCGAACAGTCCGCCGAGGAGAATGCCGCCGAGCACGGCCCCACCGAGCCCGCCGCCACCGGCACCTCCCACCCCTGTTACACCGCCCAGGCCGTTCGGGTTCCCATACGTCCGCACATCCTGCTCCGCGAGCTCCTGCGCCCGCCGGGCCAGCGCGTCCGCCCGCTGTGCCTCGGCGAGCGCCGACTGCGGATCGTCACCGGCGAGCTCACCCGCCCGGTCCAGTCGCCGCTGGGCCTCGGCCAGCCGGGTGCGGGCCTCGGCGCCCACGGCGCCGCGGTGCGTCGTGATGTAGTCGCCGGCCGCGCCGATCGCCGAACGGGCCATCAAGGTCACCTGGTCGAGCAGCGCACGCGCACGCCGCACCCCCGACTCGCGCTCCCGAGCGCCCTCCAGCGCCTCGTCGAGCGCCGCGTCCGCCTCCTCGATCCGGCGCAGCGCGTCGATCGGGTCGTACCGGCCGGAGTCCACGGCCGCCCGCACGGCGGCCAGCACCGCCTCGGCCCGGCCGATCCGGCCCCGCAGATCGGCCGTCGGCACCTCCTGTGCGGTGCCCTGGAGCAGCCCCCGGGCGTCGGCCAGGTCCGCCTCGGTCTCCTCGATCGCCCCGGGCAGCCGGCCCGCCGCCTCGGCGAGTTCCCGGGCCCGCCGGTCCACGGCCTCGATGAGCCGGGCCGCCTGGTCGACGGCGCCCTCGGCGGCCCGGATCTGCACGGCGGCGGCGCCCTGGTCGCCCGCGTCGAGCCGCTGCCGGGCCTCGTTGATCGTGGTGGTGGCGAACACGAGTCGGTCCTTGGCCTGTTCGACGTCGCCGGAGACCGGGGCCGCCGCCGACTCGGTGTAGCGCTCGCGCAGGGCGGTCAGGGTCGCCTCGGCCGTGCCGACCCGGCCGGTCTGCTCGCGGAAGGCGCTCTCGACGGCGGCCAGCGCCTGCGGGGCGTTGCGCTCCAGGGCCCGCAGCCGGTCGAAGTCCGCGGACTCGGCGTCGAGGCGGGCGTTGACGTCCGCGCAGCGCTTCAGGATCTCGTCGAGCATCGCGCGGCGGGTCGCGTCGTCCTCCGGGAACGCGTCGTCGAGCTGCTGCCGCAGCCGGAACGCGGCCGTGAGCTCGCCCTGCGCGTACCGCAGCGCTTCCGTGAACGGCCCGGTCGCCTCCTCGCCGAACTGGGCGGTGGCGAAGCCCAGTTCCTCCTGGCTGGTGCGCACGGCGTCGTCGGTGGCGACCAGCGCCTGCCGGGCCCGCCCCTCCAGCTCGTCGAGCGAGGGCTGCGGCCCGGCCGCCGGCGCGCCCCAGCCGTGGCCGCCGCCGGGAGTGGTCCGGGTGGCCGTCCTGCGGCGCCGCCTGACGTACGCGTACGCCGCCACGGCACCCGCGCCGCCGAGCAGGACGACCGGCACGAGCAGGTCGGTCACCGAACCGGAGCCGTCCGACGGGCCGCCGCCGGGGTCGGCGGGGCCGGGGGTGATCGCGGGGACGGGCACGGGCTGTCCGGCGAGGACGGCGGTGTAGCCGTTCGCGGCACCGACGGCCGCGCCCGCCCAGTCGTTCTGCCGCAGCGCGGGTTCGATCGCGGTGCGCGCCACGTCGTCGAGCTGGTCCTGGCTGAGAGGGGAAGCGGGGTCGGCGGAGTAGCCGTACTGCCGGGCGTGGGTGGCGACGGCGAGCAGCACGTCGTCACGGCCGAGGCCGTTGCGTTCGGCGGTGGCGTCGGCCCAGCCCTGGGCGGGGCGGCCGGAGAAGTCCCGTACGTAGACGACGAAGAGCTGGACCCGCCGGGCGTCGTAGAGCCGGTCGAGGGCTTCGGCCACCGCGGCCCGCCGGTCGCCGAGGGCTCCCACCCGGTCGGTGATCTGCCCCTGGCGGGACAGCTCGACGGGGTCGTCGGCGTGGGCGCCGTGGGCGGCGGGCACGGCCAGCCACCACGCCGCCACCAGCACCGACAGCAGCGCCCGGGTGGCTCTTCGCGTCACGAGGGCGAGGCTATGTCCGGGTCGGTGACCGCGCGACCGGGGCCGGGCCGGACGGGCAGGGAGAGCCGGACGGGTGGGAAGGGCCGGAAGGGCCAGAGCCGGTCCCCACGGATCCGGCGGATGGTGCGGAAACCGTTCTCCACAGGCCCGCGTCACTGTCGGTAGCCACCGCTACGGTGGTTCCAGTGACACGACGACCCTCGGGGGGCCCGGGTGAAGGCACGGTGGAAGAGCATGTGGCGGCGAGGACGCCCGGTCGCCCTCGGGCTCGTCCTGCTGCTCGTGGTCCCGGTGCTCGCCGCGGGCACGGCGCTGCGCCTGAACTACACCGGTGAGCTGCGCGAGGGCACCAAGACGCGCGGCAAGGACGCCATCTGGCTCGGCCACGCCTGGGTCGACGGCCGGAAGAAGGACGCCGACCTCACGGCCTTCGCCGCCCGGATCAAGGGCACGGGCATCCGCGACCTGTACGTGCACGCCGGGCCGCTGGAGCACGACGGCACCCTGCCCGCCGACCGCTACCCCCGCGCGCGCTGGCTCCTCGACGGCGTCCACCGCACGATGCCGGGCATACGGGTGCACGCCTGGCTCGGCGACATCCTCGCCAGTGAGGGCCCCGAGGGACTGCGCCTGGAGGACGCCGGATCGCGGGCCGCGGTGGTGGCCTCGGCGCGGCAGGTCCTCGACGCCGGATTCGAGGGCGTCCACTTCGACCTGGAGCCGCTGCACTCCGACGACCGGAACTATCTGTCGCTGCTCGACGACCTCGGCGCGCTCACCCGGGCCCGCAAGGCCCCGCTGTCGGTCGCCGCGCACCAGATAGACCCGCTGCCGGCCGCCCACACCGCCCTCGGCGTGGTCACCGGCGGCAGCGAGAAGTGGTGGTCGCAGGAGTTCTTCGGCCAGGTCGCCCGCCGCGTCGACCAGATAGCCGTCATGTCGTACGACACGTGGATGCCGCTGGAGGGCCTGTACGGCGGCTATGTCGCCCAGCAGACCAGCCTCGCCCTGGAGGTGACCCCCGAGGGGACGGACCTGCTCATGGGGCTGCCCTTCTTCCACGAGGACGACCTCGGGCACCACGAGAACGCCGAGACCGTGGCTGCCGCCGTCCGCGGTGCCCGCCTCGGCCTCGGGCGCACCGACCCCGGCCGGGAGCGCTTCGGACTGGCGCTGTACGTCGACTTCGCGGCCGAGGAGGGCGACTGGGCGGCCTACCGGGAGGGCTGGCACTGAGCGGGCCCGCCGCGCGCCGGGCCGCGACCGGCACCCGCCTACGACCGGCGTCGCCGGATTCGGTCGCCCAGCCACACCACCGGGTCGTACTTGCGGTCCACGACCCGCTCCTTCATCGGGATCAGGGCGTTGTCCGTGATCTTGATGTCCTCCGGGCAGACCTCCGTGCAGCACTTGGTGATGTTGCAGTAGCCGAGGCCGTGCTCGTCCTGGGCGGTGCGGGCGCGGTCGAGGCCGGCCTCCTCGGCGGCGTCGAGCGGGTGCATGTCCAGCTCGGCGATCCGCATGAGGAAGCGCGGGCCGGCGAAGACGTCCTTGTTCTCCTCGTGGTCACGGACCACGTGGCAGGTGTTCTGGCACAGGAAGCACTCGATGCACTTGCGGAACTCCTGCGAGCGGTCGACGTCCTCCTGCCGCATCCGGTATTCGCCCGGTGCCAGCCCGGCGGGCGGCACGAAGGCCGGGATCTCCCGGGCCTTCGCGTAGTTGAAGGACACGTCCGTCACCAGGTCGCGGATCACCGGGAAGGCCCGCATGGGCGTCACGGTGACGGTCTCGTCCCGCCCGAAGACCGACATCCGGGTCATGCACAGCAGCCGCGGCCGCCCGTTGATCTCGGCCGAGCAGGAACCGCACTTGCCGGCCTTGCAGTTCCAGCGCACGGCCAGGTCCGGCGCCTGGGTGGCCTGGAGACGGTGGACGATGTCGAGGACCACCTCGCCGTCGTTCACCTCGACCGTGTAGTCGGTCAGTTCGCCGCCCCCGGCGTCGCCCCGCCAGATGCGGAACCGCGCGTCGTACGTACTCATGACTCCAGCCCCGCTTCCGCCGCGTCCAGCTCCTCCTCGGACAGGTACTTCGCCAGCTCCTCCTTCTCGAAGAGGGCGAGCAGATCGGCGCGGATCGGCTCGGTGCGCACCCGCTCCAGCCGCACCCCGCCGCCTCCGCCTCCGTCTTCGCCCCCGTCGACGGCCCGGCACAGCAGGTTCACCGCCCGCCAGGCGCGGTCCATCGAGGGGCGGTCCTCCCGGGTGTGCCCGCCGCGGCTCTCCGTCCGCTCCAGGGCGGCCCGGGCCACGCACTCGCCGACCAGGAGCATGTTGCGCAGGTCCAGGGCCAGGTGCCAGCCCGGGTTGAACTGCCGGTGCCCCTCGACGGCGAGGTGCCGCGCCCGCTCGCGCAGCCGCGCGATCCGCTCCAGGGCCTCGGCCATCTCGCTCTCCCGCCGGATGATCCCGACGAGGTCGTTCATCGTCTGCTGGAGCTCCTGGTGCAGCGTGTACGGGTTCTCGGCGGCGTCCCCGGACGCCTCGCCGTCGAACGGGGCCAGCGCCTCCGCCCGCGCCGCCGCCACCGCCTCCTCGGCGGCCTCGGTCCGGGCCGCCCCCGCCGCGTACTCGGCGGCGTAGAGCCCGGCCCGGCGCCCGAAGACCAGCAGGTCGGAGAGGGAGTTGCCGCCGAGCCGGTTCGAGCCGTGCATGCCGCCGGCGACCTCACCGGCCGCGAAGAGCCCGGGGACGCCGACCGTGGCCGCCGTCTCGGAGTCGACGGCGACGCCGCCCATCACGTAGTGGCAGGTCGGCCCCACCTCCATCGCCTCCGCCGTGATGTCCACGTCCGCCAGCTCCTTGAACTGGTGGTACATCGACGGCAGCCGGCGCCGGATCACCTCGGCCGGCATCCGGGTCGACACGTCGAGGAAGACCCCGCCGTGCGGGGAGCCGCGGCCCTCCTTGACCTCGGTGTTGATCGCCCTGGCCACCTCGTCGCGCGGCAGCAGCTCGGGCGGCCGGCGGCCCGCGTCCGGGTCCTCGTACCAGCGGTCGGCCTCCTCCTCCGACTGCGCGTACTTCTCCTTGAAGACCTCGGGCACGTAGTCGAACATGAACCGTCTGCCGTCGGAGTTGCGCAGCACCCCGCCGTCGCCGCGCACCGACTCGGTGACGAGGATGCCCTTCACCGACGGCGGCCAGACCATCCCGGTCGGATGGAACTGCACGAACTCCATGTTCACCAGCGGCGCCCCGGCGAGCAGGGCGAGCGCGTGTCCGTCACCCGTGTACTCCCAGGAGTTGGAGGTCACCTTGAAGGACTTGCCGATGCCGCCGGTCGCGAGGACCACCGCGGGCGCCTGGAGGACGAAGAAGCGCCCGGACTCCCGCTCGTAGGCGAAGACGCCCGCGACCCTGCCGAAGCCGTCCTTGAGGATCCGGGTGACCGTGCACTCCTGGAAGACCTTCAGGCCGCTCTCGTAGTCGCCGGTGGCGCGGAAGTCCTCCTGCTGGAGGGCGACGATCTTCTGCTGGAGGGTGCGGATCAGTTCGAGGCCGGTCCGGTCGCCGACGTGCGCGAGCCTCGGGTACTCGTGGCCGCCGAAGTTGCGCTGGGAGATCCGCCCGTCGGCCGTGCGGTCGAAGAGCGCGCCCCAGGTCTCCAGCTCCCACACCCGCTCGGGGGCCTCCTGGGCGTGCAGCTCGGCCATCCGCCACTGGTTGAGGAACTTCCCGCCGCGCATGGTGTCGCGGAAGTGGGTCTGCCAGGTGTCGTGTGGGTTGGCGTTGGCCATGGCGGCGGCGATGCCGCCCTCGGCCATCACCGTGTGCGCCTTCCCGAACAGGGACTTGCAGATGACGGCGGTACGGGCGCCCCGGGCCCGCGCCTCGATCGCCGCCCGCAGCCCGGCGCCGCCGGCGCCGACCACGATCACGTCCCACTGCTGCCGTTCCGTGTCGGTCATCTCAGAAGAACCTCGGGTCGTCGAAGGCGCCGGTGGCGAGCAGGTACACGTACAGGTCGCAGAGCGCGACGCTGAACAGCGAGGTCCAGGCGAGCAGCATGTGACGCCGGTTCAGGCGCCCCACCCAGGTCCACAGCCGGTAGCGCACCGGATGCTTCGAGAAGTGCCGCAGCCGGCCGCCGACCACGTGCCGGCAGGAGTGGCAGGACAGGGTGTACGCCCAGATGAGCACGATGTTGACGAGGAAGACCACCGTCCCGAGCCCGGCGTGCCCCCACGCGTAGGAGGCGTCCCGGAAGGCGAGGACGGTGTCGTACGTGAGGACTCCGGCGACCGGCAGGGCCAGGTAGAAGAAGTACCGGTGGACGTTCTGCAGGATCAGCGGGAAGCGGGTCTCACCGCTGTACGCGCGGTGGGGTTCGGCGACCGCGCAGGCCGGCGGGGAGGCCCAGAAACCGCGGTAGTAGGCCTTGCGGTAGTAGTAGCAGGTCAGCCGGAAGCCGAGCGGGAAGACCAGGATCAGCAGGGCGGGGGACAGGCCCCACCAGCTGCCGAAGAGCTCCCAGTTCGGGCCGCCGCGCATGGGCACGCAGTTCTCGGCGAGGCAGGGCGAGTAGAACGGCGAGACGTAGGGCGCGGCGTAGTAGTGGGCGTTCGCGAAGGCCCGCCAGGTCGAGTAGGCGATGAAGGCGAGCAGTCCGGCGGCGGTGGCGGCGGGCGCCAGCCACCAGCGGTCGGTGCGCAGATGGCGGGCGGCGACGGAGGCGCGCCCCGGGGAGCGCACCCCCGTCGGCCGTTCGGAGGGTTCGGTACCTGTGGCCAACGGGGGGCCTCCTCTGCGGTGTGCCGATGGGCTGCCGTGTGCCGATGGGCTGCCGTCTGCCGACGGGCGGCGTCTGCCGGGGGCGCCTACGGCGCGTGGCGGTCGCGTGCTCCCAGGCCCTCGTCGTCGGAGTCGGTCCACATTCCGCTGTCGTACGGGGTGTCCGGGACGGGTACGAGGTTCTCCGGCCGGCCCGCGGCCGGCCGCCCCGGCGCGCCCCGCTCCGCCGCGACGCGGCGTTCCAGCTGCTCGACCGTGTGCTCGAGGTCGTGCAGGCGGCGCTTGACGGCCGCCAGATCGTCCTGAACGGACATGGTTGCCCTCACTTCCGCGAGTGCGGGGGTGGCGAACACGCGCTGGTGGGTGCCCCCGGTCGGCCCAAGGGAGACCTTCGGGGAGTGTCGCGCGTCACATCCCGCTTGTGAAGCCGTGTGCACCTGATTCCACTCGTCCGGAGCGCCCCGGCACCGGGCGATTGGGCCGCACGGGTGGGGTTCGCCGTCCGTGCCGTCGTGTCGCCGCCACCGGATCCGCTCCGTCCTTTTCAGTGTATGAGCAATAGGTGTGATCATCTCCAAATGGCATGAAACTGGACGAAGGGGTATAAGTCATGTCCCAGGTCGGCGCCCCACGCGGGAGGACATGCTCCAGGAGCCCCCGCTCCCGCACGCTCCACTCCGTCGCGACCCTCGGCAGCGCGGTCCTCGCCCTCGCCGTGCTCGCCGGATGCAGCTCCGGCGACAGCGGCGACCAGCCGCCGACCGCCGCCCAGGACAACGCACCGGCCCCCCGCGACAAGGTCGCCGACGGAGGGACCCTGCGCTGGGCCGTCGACGCCCTGCCCACCACCCTCAACGCCTTCCAGGCCGACGCCGACGGCGCCACCGCCCGCATCGCCGGAGCCGTGCTCCCCGCCCTGCACACCTTCGACGAGCGCGGCCGGCCCCGGCTCAACCCCGACTACCTGGAGTCCGCCGAGGTCATCGAGACCGAACCGAAGCAGGTCGTCCTCTACAAGCTCAACCAGCAGGCGGTCTGGAGCGACGGGCGCGAGATCGGCGCCCCCGACTTCGTCGCCCAGTGGCGGGCGCTGAGCGGCCGCGACACCGCCTACTGGACCGCCCGCAACGCCGGCTACGAGCGGATCGAGAAGATCGAGCGGGGCAAGAACGACCTGGAGGTACGGGTCACCTTCGGCAAGCCCTACGCCGACTGGCGCGCCCTGTTCACCCCGCTCTACCCGAAGGAGGTGATGGGCTCCCCGAACACCTTCAACGACGGAGCGCGCACCACCCTCAAGTCCACCGCAGGACCGTTCCTGCTCAAGGCGGTCGACAGCAAGAACGGTCAGGTCACCCTCTCCCGCAACCCCCGCTGGTGGGGCCAGGCCGCCAAGCTCGACTCCCTCGTCCTGACCGCCGTGCCCCGCACCGAGCGGGCCGCCGCCCTCGCCGCCGACAAGCTGGACCTGGCCGAGATCGACCGGTCCACCGCCGAGCGGATCGCCCTCGCGGTACGGGACGCCCGCGCCGGACGGAACGGCGCGCAGGCCCTCACCCACGGGCCCGGCGCCGGGATCACCCCCGCCGCCGCCCTGAAGTCCTGGGCACTCGCCTACGGCTCCGACGAGGAGAAGGCCGAGGAGGTCCAGGCGGCGCGGGAGCAGAACCAGCAGGCCATCGCCCGGTACGCGGCCGAACAGAAGGGCCTCGCCGGCTTCGTGGTCCGCAAGTCACTGGAGCCCGCCTACACCCAGCTCTCCCTCAACGGCGAGTCCGGGCCGCTCGCCGACGAGCGGGTGCGCCGGGCCGTGGCCCGCGCGATCGACCGCCAGGAGCTGGCCGACACCGTACTCAAGCCGCTCGGCCTGCCGGCCAAGCCCCCGGGCAGCCACCTGGCGCTCGCCGGGCAGCCCGCGTACGCCGACAGCAGCGACGCGCTCGGCGACCAGGACACCGAGGAGGCGCGGGCGCTCCTCGCGGACGCGGGCTGGGTGCCGGGCGGGGCGCTGAAGAAGCCGCCGGCCGTGAAGAAGGCGGGCAGCGAGGCCGAGAAGAAGGCCGCCGGGGAGAAGGCCGAGGGCGAAAGCGCCGGGAACAAGGCCACGGCGGAGCAGGACCCGAAGGCGGACACCGCCTCCGACGACGGCCTCTACATCGTCGGGGACGACAAGCCCGGCGAGCGTCCCGCCGCACCGCTGATCGGCGCGGGCGGACCCGAGAACGGCACCAACATCCTCGCCCCGGCCCCCGTCGCCGCCTTCCAGGGCGCCGCCCTGCTGCGCCAGGCCGCGGCCCTCGACACGGACGCCGGTGCCAAGGCCGAGGGCAAGCCGGTGGCCGGGCCCGTCGCCGGCGCCTACGCCCCGCGCGGCACCGCCGCCCCGGCGGCGGTGGACGCGGCGGCCGCGCGGGCGCTCGGCAAGGACGGCAAGCCGCTCAGCCTCCGCTTCGTCCTGCCCTCGGGGCCGGGCTCGGAGGCGCTGCGGGCGGTCGGCGACCGGATCGTCCGGATGCTCGACGCCATCGGCGTCCGCACCGAGATCATCAAGGTCTCCGACGAGAGCTTCTTCAAGGACCACATCGCTTCCGGCGACTACGACCTCGCCCTCTACTCCTGGCCCGCGACCGCCTTCCCGGCGACCGACGCCCGGCCGATCTTCGCCAAGCCCGAGCCGGCCTCGGACGGCTCGCTGCTGGTGGAGCAGAACTACGCGCGCGTGGGCACCGACCGCATCGACCAGCTCTTCGACCAGGCGGCGGCCACCCTCGACGAGGAGGAGGCCCGGGACCTCGTCCGCCAGGCCGACGCCCGGATCTGGGCCGCGGCCGGCTCCATCCCCCTCTACCAGCGCCCCCAGCTGGTGGCGGTCAAGCCGGACGTGCTGAACGCGGGCGCGTGGGGCTTCGCCTCCCCGCGCTACCAGGACATCGGCTTCAAGAAGCCGGAGACCGCGAAGGGCGCCGAGCGCAACAAGGGGTGAGGGCGACCGGGCCCCGCCCGGTGACGTCCGCCCGCTCCCCGCACCCCCCGGGGCCGAAAGCCGCCCCAATACCCGAAAGTAACCGAAACTCCAAGTCCGAAGCTCAGAAGGAGCTCAATTTCCTTGCCCGCCGGTCCCGCCGGCGGGCAGGATCACGATGGCCCCTTGACCCGGCCGCATGAGCCCACATGACCTTCCCCACACCCCGAAACCTCCCAGTAGACCCTCTCGGATCCCTCCGGGGAAGCCCCTTGCACGGCAGCCCCGTACCATAGGACATAGCCGTGGCGCGTCCGCCCGGCGGGCGTAAGAGGAACTGACGCCGATTCCCACGATCCGAGAGAAGCGCAAGCCACCCATGCCCACGCGCCACGACATCCGTAACGTAGCCATCGTCGCCCACGTCGACCACGGCAAGACGACCATCGTCGACGCCATGCTCAAGCAGGCGGGTGCCTTCGCCGCCCACCAGCAGCTCGACGACCGCATGATGGACTCGAACGACCTGGAGCGTGAGAAGGGCATCACGATCCTCGCCAAGAACACGGCGGTGAAGTACCACCCCAAGGACGGCGGGGCCCCGATCACGATCAACATCATCGACACCCCCGGCCACGCCGACTTCGGCGGCGAGGTCGAGCGCGGTCTGTCGATGGTCGACGCCGTCGTCCTGCTGGTCGACGCCTCCGAGGGCCCGCTGCCCCAGACCCGTTTCGTGCTGCGCAAGGCGCTGCAGGCCCGGATGCCCGTCATCCTCTGCATCAACAAGACGGACCGCCCGGACTCCCGGATCGACGAGGTCGTCAACGAGACCTACGACCTGTTCCTGGACCTGGACGCCGACGAGGACCAGATCGAGTTCCCGATCGTCTACGCCTGCGGCCGTGACGGCATCGCCTCGCTGACCAAGCCCGAGGACGGCACCGTCCCGGCGGACTCCACCAACCTGGAGCCCTTCTTCTCCACGATCCTGGAGCACGTCCCGGCCCCGACGTACGAGGAGGACGCGCCGCTCCAGGCCCACGTCACCAACCTCGACGCCGACAACTTCCTCGGCCGCATCGCGCTGCTCCGCGTCGAGCAGGGCGAGCTGCGCAAGGGCCAGACGGTCGCGTGGATCAAGCGGGACGGCTCGATCCAGAACGTCCGCATCACCGAGCTGATGATGACCGAGGCGCTCACCCGCAAGCCGGCCGAGGTGGCGGGCCCCGGTGACATCTGCGCCGTCGCCGGCATCCCCGACATCATGATCGGCGAGACGCTGGCCGACCCGGAGAACCCGGTCGCGCTGCCGCTCATCACGGTCGACGAGCCGGCCATCTCCATGGTGATCGGTACGAACACCTCCCCGCTGGTCGGCCGTGGCGGCACCGGCAAGGGCGCCGACGCCAAGGCCGCGGTCAAGGACCGCAAGGTCACGGCACGTCAGGTGAAGGACCGTCTGGACCGCGAGCTGATCGGTAACGTCTCGCTGCGCGTCCTGGAGACCGAGCGCCCGGACGCCTGGGAGGTCCAGGGCCGTGGTGAGCTCGCGCTCGCCATCCTGGTCGAGCAGATGCGCCGTGAGGGCTTCGAGCTGACCATCGGCAAGCCGCAGGTCGTCACCAAGGAGGTCGACGGCAAGGTCCACGAGCCGGTCGAGCGCATGACGATCGACGTGCCCGAGGAGCACATGGGCGCCGTCACCCAGCTCATGGGCGTCCGCAAGGGCCGCATGGACAACATGTCGAACCACGGCTCCGGCTGGGTCCGCATGGAGTTCGTCGTTCCGTCCCGCGGCCTCATCGGCTTCCGTACGGAGTTCCTGACCCAGACCCGCGGCACCGGCATCGCCCACTCGATCCACGAGGGCCACGAGCCGTGGTTCGGCCCGCTGCAGACCCGTAACAACGGCTCCCTGGTCGCCGACCGCGCCGGCGCGGTCACCGCCTTCGCGATGACCAACCTCCAGGAGCGCGGCGTCCTCTTCGTGGAGCCGGGCACCGAGGTCTACGAGGGCATGATCGTCGGTGAGAACTCCCGCTCCGACGACATGGACGTGAACATCACCAAGGAGAAGAAGCTGACGAACATGCGTTCCTCGTCGGCCGACTCCTTCGAGGCGATCGTCCCGCCGCGGAAGCTCTCCCTGGAGCAGTCCCTGGAGTTCTGCCGCGACGACGAGTGCGTCGAGGTCACCCCGGAGGCCGTGCGCATCCGCAAGGTGAACCTGGACGCCCGCGAGCGCGCCCGCGCCGCCTCCCGCGCGAAGAACGGCTGAGCCGGCGCGACGGCCGCTGAGGCCGTCCGAGCGGAAGCTCACATTCAGGGTCCGGCCCCCCGCACACCGTGCGGGGGGTCGGACCCTTCTTCAACGGTTCGTCAACTTGCGTCAAGCATATTTACCCGGCCAAGCGTCCGGATATCGGTCGTCGCTCTCCGGAACGTGTGTTAACGGTCCGTTTCGTCGGTGTCTGTCTCTGCTCGCTTTGTCCGGATTTCGGTCTTCCCGGCTTCGGTGATGTTGTCAAAACGAGACCGCTTAAGTGTGGTTTACGGCCCGGACGTACTTAATAGTTGGCTCCATTGAGCTCGGGTCAATGGGTCACGCACTGTGGGGAGTGCCGACTCACGAGCACACTCGGGGCACTTGAGTGCAACGCCGTCAGGGGTGTCGGCAGAACTCGGAGTGCCTCTCTTGTAGTGACAAGTGGACTCATGAGGAGGAACCCATGCGCGGTGCCAAGAGCGCCAAGTGGGTAGCGGGCGCGATCGTTGTCGCCCTGGCAGCGACCGCCTGTGGCGGGGGTAAGAGCGACGAGGGCAAGGCTGGCGCCGGCGCCGTCGACCCGAACGGAATCTTCTCCGTCGAGCTGGGCGAGCCTGAGAAGCCCCTGCTCACCGGTGACACGATGGAGTCCAACGGCTCCGCGGTCATGTCCGGTCTGTTCTCGACCCTGGTCGACTACAAGGCCGACGGCTCCCTGGAGATGATCAACGCCGAGTCGGTCACCACGACCGACTCGAAGACCTGGACCGTCAAGCTCAAGCCGGGCTGGACCTTCCACGACGGCACCCCGGTGACGTCCAAGTCCTTCGTGGACGCGTGGAACTGGAACGCCAACGTCAAGAACGCGCAGGGCCTCGCGTCCTGGTTCGCGGACGTCAAGGGCTTCGAGAAGGTGCACCCCGAGGGGGAGGGCGCCAAGCCGACCTCCGACAAGCTCGACGGTCTGAAGATCGTCGACGACAACACCTTCACCATCGAGCTCAAGAGCGCGGTCCCGTACTTCGCGCACAAGCTCGCCTACATCGTCTTCGCCCCGCTCCCGGAGTCCTTCTTCAAGGACCCGGTCGCCGCGGGCAAGAACCCGGTCGGCAACGGTCCCTACAAGTTCAAGTCCTGGGACCACAAGAAGAAGATCGAGATCGTCCGTTACGACGGCTACAAGGGCCCGAACAAGGCGAAGAACGGCGGTGTGGTCTTCAAGAACTACACCACCCTCGAGGCCGCGTACGAGGACCTGAAGTCGGGCAACGTCGACGTCCTGCGTCAGATCGCCCCGAAGGACCTCCCGGTCTACCGCCAGGACCTCGGCGACCGCGCCGTGGACCAGGCGTACTCCGCGATCCAGACCGTCGCCGTCGCCTTCTACGCCGACCAGTGGAAGAAGCCGAAGCAGGTCGACCCGCGCGTCATCCAGGGTCTGTCCATGGGCATCGACCGCGCCACCATCACCAAGACGGTGCTGAACGGCACGCGTGAGCCCGCCACCGGCTGGGTCGCCAAGGGTGTGCTCGGCTACCAGCCGAACGCGGTCGAGATCACCAAGTTCGACCCGGCCAAGGCCAAGGAGCTCATCAAGGCCGGCGGCGGCGTCCCCGGCAACAAGATCTCCATCCAGTACAACGCCGACGGCGGCCACAAGGAGTGGGTGGAGGCCGTCTGCAACTCCATCCAGCAGTCCACCGGCGTCCAGTGCGTCGGCGACGGCAAGCCGGACTTCCAGGCCGACCTGACCGCTCGTAAGACGAAGCAGGTCAAGTCCCTGTACCGCTCCGGCTGGGTGCTCGACTACCCGGTGAACGCCAACTTCATCTCGGACCTGTTCCGTACGGGTGCGGGCGGCAACCAGGGCGACTTCTCCAACAAGGAGCTGGACGCCAAGATCGCGGCCGCCGACTCGGCCAAGACGCTCGACGAGTCGGTCAAGGCGTACCAGGCCATCGAGAAGGACCTGGTCAACTACATGCCGTCGATCCCGCTCTGGTACTACAAGGTCAACGCGGGCTACTCGGAGAAGGTCTCCGGCGTGGCGTACGGCCAGGACGGCGACCCGATCCTGACCGGCGTCGAGGTCAAGAAGTAATCACCCAAGCGTAGTCCGCTCGCCGTCGCGGGGCTGACGGATCGTCAGCCCCGTCTCGGCGCCTTACGCAGTGGCTGGGGGGCCCTTCCACGACATCGGCGTGCCCGCATCTGGGCGCGCGGTCGGGGGAGGGCCCGTCGGCTGCGGCCGTCACATCTCAACGGAGGCATGATGGGGCGCTATGTCGCACGACGACTGCTCCAGATGATCCCGGTGTTCTTCGGGACAACCCTGCTGATCTTCCTCATGGTCTACAGCCTGCCCGGCGACCCCGTGGCGGGTCTGTTCGGCGACAAGGGCGCGAGCCCGGCGACCATCGAGGCCATCAGACACAAGCTCGGTCTGGACCTGCCGCTGTACGAGCAGTACTGGAACTACATGAAGGGCATCATCCTTCATTTCGACTTCGGCACCCAGATCCGCAACGACCGCCCGGTCACCGAGGTGCTCGGTGAGGCGTTCCCCGTGACGCTCCAGCTGGCGACCCTGGCCTTCGCGTTCGAGCTCATCTTCGGCATCGGCCTCGGCATCATCGGTGGCCTGAAGGCCGGCAAGCTCGCCGACAACGCGATCCTGATCTTCACCCTGCTGATCATCTCGATCCCGGTCTTCGTGCTCGGCTTCTTCATCAAGATGGTCTTCGCCGACAACCTGGGCTGGATCGAGCCGAACGTCAGCAACGACCAGCTGTGGTCCGAGATGATCGCCCCGGCGGTGGTCCTCGGTGGTCTGTCCCTCGCGTACGTGGCCCGACTGACCCGTACGTCCATGGCGGAGAACCTGCGCGCCGACTACATGCGCACGGCCGTCGCCAAGGGCCTGCCCAAGCGCCGCATCATCGGCGTCCACCTGATGCGCAACTCGATGATCCCCGTCGTCACCTTCCTCGGCACCGACATCGGTGCCCTCATGGGTGGCGCGGTCGTGACGGAGAAGATCTTCAACATCAAGGGCGTCGGCGGTCTGATCGCCGAGTCGATCTCGCGCCGCGAGGGTTCGACCCTGGTCGGTCTCGTCACCATCCTGGTGATCGTCTACCTCGTCACCAGCCTTCTCATCGACCTGCTGTACGCGGTCCTGGACCCGAGGATCCGTTATGCCTGACGTGACCAAGACCGCCACCGTGGCAGAAGAAGCCGTCGACGCCCCCTCCGTCGTCGAGGCCGCCGCGCCGAAGCAGGACAAGCCCCGCTCGCTGTGGGGCGACGCGTGGCACGACCTGCGTCGTAACCCGTACTTCCTCGTCTCGGCCGTGCTGATCCTCTTCCTGCTGATGGTCGCGGCGTTCCCGACGCTGTTCACCAGCGCCTCGCCGACCGTCGGTGACCTGGTGAACCACTACCTGGGCAAGCCGCAGCTCGCGCACATCGGCCAGGCCGACTGGCTCGGCTACGACGGCCAGGGCCGCTCCGTGTACGCCCGCATGATCCACGGCACCCGTGCCTCGATCATCGTCGGCGTCTGCGTCACCGCCATCGTCACCGTCGTCGGCGGCCTCATGGGCATGCTCGCTGGCTACTTCGGCGGCGTCATGGACGCGATCCTCTCCCGGGTCACCGACATCTTCTTCGGCATCCCGTTCCTGCTCGGCGCCATGGTCGTCCTGCAGTCCTTCACCGAGCGCACCGTCTGGGTGGTCGTCGGCGCACTGGCCTTCCTCGGTTGGACGCAGATGGCCCGCGTCATGCGCGGTGCCGTGATCACCGTCAAGCAGGCCGACTACGTGCACGCCGCCAAGGCGCTCGGCGCCGGCACCGGCCGGATCCTGTTCAAGCACATCCTGCCGAACGCCATGGCGCCCGTGATCGTCGTCGCGACCATCGCGCTCGGCGGCTACATCTCGGCCGAGGCGACCCTGTCCTACCTGGGTCTCGGTCTCGCGGCCCCGACGGTCTCCTGGGGCGTCGACGTCTCCACCGCCGTCGACCAGATCCGCGTTGCTCCGCACATCCTGCTGTGGCCCTCGATCATGCTGAGCATCACCATTCTGGCGTTCATCATGCTCGGCGAAGCGGTCCGTAACGCCCTCGACCCGAAGATGCGCTGAGGAGGGCGTAACAGATGACCATCCTTGACAAGACCGCGGCCGTCCCCGCGCCGCGCGACGGCGACGACCACACCGGTCCGCTCCTCGAAGTGCGCGACCTGCACGTCGAGTTCCACACCCGCGACGGTGTCGCGAAGGCGGTCAACGGCGTCAACTACTCGGTCGACGCCGGCGAGACGCTCGCCGTCCTCGGCGAGTCCGGCTCCGGCAAGTCCGTCACCGCCCAGGCCATCATGGGCATCCTCGACATGCCGCCCGGCAGGATCCCGCAGGGCGAGATCCTCTTCCGCGGCCAGGACATGCTGAAGATGTCCTACGAGGAGCGCCGGCAGATCCGCGGTCGCAAGATCGCGATGATCTTCCAGGACGCGCTGTCCTCCCTGAACCCGGTCCTCTCCGTCGGCTACCAGCTCGGCGAGATGTTCCGGGTGCACCACGGCCTGTCCAAGAAGGACGCCAAGGCCAAGGCCATCGAGCTGATGGACCGGGTGAAGATCCCCGCCGCCAAGGCGCGGGTCTCCGACTACCCGCACCAGTTCTCCGGCGGCATGCGCCAGCGCATCATGATCGCCATGGCGCTCGCCCTGGAGCCGGACCTGATCATCGCGGACGAGCCCACCACGGCGCTCGACGTGACCGTTCAGGCTCAGGTCATGGACCTCCTCGCGGAGCTCCAGCAGGAATACAACATGGGTCTGATCCTGATCACCCACGACCTCGGCGTCGTCGCCGACGTCGCGGACAAGATCGCGGTCATGTACGCCGGCCGCATCGTGGAGCAGGCGCCGGTGCACGAGCTGTACAAGCGCCCGGCCCACCCGTACACCCGCGGTCTGCTGGACTCGATCCCGCGCCTGGACCAGAAGGGCCAGGAGCTCTACGCGATCAAGGGCCTCCCGCCCAACCTGCTCCGCGTGCCGACCGGCTGCGCCTTCAACCCGCGCTGCCCCAAGGCGACCGACCTGTGCCGTACGGAGATCCCGGCGCTCGCGCCGGTCACCGAGCAGGACGGCGCCGAGCTGCCGGGCCGCAAGAGCGCCTGCCACTTCTGGAAGGAGACGATCCATGGCTGAGCTGAGCAAGACGAACGAGGCCGGGGGCGTGTCCGAGGCGGAGGCCGTAGCCGCCATCGAGGCTCCGGTCGAGCGCGGTGAGCCGATTCTCCAGGTCCGCAACCTGCAGAAGCACTTCCCGCTCACCCAGGGCATCCTGTTCAAGAAGAGCGTCGGCGCGGTCAAGGCCGTGGACGGGGTCTCCTTCGACCTCTTCCAGGGCGAGACCCTCGGCATCGTGGGCGAGTCCGGCTGTGGCAAGTCCACCGTCGCCAAGCTCCTGATGAACCTGGAGAAGGCCACCGCGGGAGAGGTCTTCTACAAGGGCCAGGACATCACCCGGCTGTCCGGCCGCGCGCTCAAGGCCGTGCGCCGCAACATCCAGATGGTGTTCCAGGACCCGTACACCTCGCTGAACCCGCGCATGACGGTCGGCGACATCATCGGCGAGCCCTTCGACATCCACCCCGAGGTGGCCCCGAAGGGCGACCGGCGCCGCAAGGTGCAGGAGCTGCTGGACGTCGTCGGTCTGAACCCCGAGTACATCAACCGCTACCCGCACCAGTTCTCCGGCGGTCAGCGCCAGCGCATCGGCATCGCCCGCGGCCTCGCGCTCAACCCGGAGATCATCATCTGCGACGAGCCGGTCTCGGCCCTGGACGTGTCCGTCCAGGCCCAGGTCATCAACCTGATGGAGAAGCTGCAGGACGAGTTCAACCTCTCCTACATCTTCATCGCGCACGACCTGTCGATCGTCCGGCACATCTCGGACCGCGTGGGCGTCATGTACCTGGGCAAGATGGCCGAGATCGGTACGGACACCCAGATCTACGACCACCCGACCCACCCGTACACCCAGGCGCTGCTCTCCGCGGTGCCGGTGCCGGACCCGGAGGCCCGCGCGCACCGCGAGCGGATCATCCTCACCGGTGACGTGCCCTCGCCGGCCAACCCGCCGTCGGGCTGCCGCTTCCGCACCCGCTGCTGGAAGGCGCAGGACAAGTGCGCCACCGAGGTCCCGCTGCTCGCGGTCCCGGAGCGCTTCAAGGGGCAGGACACCCCGGCCGCGCACGAGTCCGCGTGCCACTTCGCCGAGGAGAAGGCGGTCCTCGCCGTCTGATCCGGTCCTGATCCGGCCTGATCCGGTCTGATCCGGTCTCGTCCGGCCTCGTCCGCAAGGGCCCCCGGCACCCCGTGAGGGTGCCGGGGGCCCTTGCGTTCATCCGGACGCCGTAAAAGTGCACTCCCCTCCATATCGGGTGATATTGGGCCCTAAGTCAGACTGAGGACATCGGGAGGCACTCCATGCGCGGAGCCACGCACGCCAAGTGGGCCGCTCTGGCCACCGCCGTCGCCCTCGCGGCGACCGCCTGCGGCGGGGGCGGCGACACCGGCGGCGGCGGCGCGGACGGCGTCGTGACCTCCTCGTGGGGTGACCCCCAGAACCCGCTGGAACCGGCGAACACCAACGAGGTGCAGGGCGGCAAGGTGCTGTCCATGATCTTCCGCGGGCTCAAGCAGTACGACCCGAAGACCGGCGAGGCCAAGGACATGCTCGCCGAGAAGATCGAGACCACCGACTCGACGAACTTCCGCATCACCGTCAAGGACGGCTGGACCTTCTCCAACGGCGAGAAGGTCACCGCGAAGTCCTTCGTCGACGCCTGGAACTACGGCGCCCACCTGAAGAACAACCAGAAGAACGCCTACTTCTTCGGCTACATCGAGGGCTACGACAAGGTCCACCCCGACAAGGGCCAGCCGACCGCCGCGACCCTGTCCGGCCTCAAGGTCGTCGACGAGCGGACCTTCACCGTCAAGCTGACCCAGAAGTTCTCGACCTTCCCCGACACCCTCGGCTACGCGGCCTTCGCCCCGCTCCCCAGGGCCTTCTACGACGACCACGCCGGCTGGCTGTCCAAGCCCATCGGCAACGGCCCGTACACCGTGGACTCGTACTCCAAGGGCTCCCAGATGGTCCTCCGGCGGTGGGACGCCTACCCCGGCACGGACAAGGCCCAGAACGGCGGCATCACCCTCAAGGTCTACACCGACAACAACACCGCCTACACCGACCTGACGGCCGGCAACCTCGACCTCGTCGACGACGTCCCCGCCTCCCAGCTCAAGAACGTCTCCGCGGACCTCGGCGACCGGTACATCAACACCCCCGCCGGCATCATCCAGACCCTCGCCTGGCCCTTCTACAAGCCGGAGTTCAACAAGCCCGGCCAGGAGAAGCTCCGCAAGGGCCTGTCGATGGCCATCGACCGCAAGCAGATCACCGAGACGATCTTCCAGAACACCCGCACCCCCGCCAAGGACTGGACCTCACCCGTCCTCGGCGCCGACGGCGGCTACAAGGAACTCTGCGGCGAGGCCTGCGAGTACAACCCGGCCGAGGCCAAGAAGCTGGTCGCCGAGGCCGGCGGCATCCCCGGCGGCACGCTCCGGATCTCGTACAACGCCGACACCGGCTCCCACAAGGAGTGGGTGGACGCCGTCTGCAACTCCATCAACCGCGCCCTCGGCAACAACAACGCCTGCGTCGGCAACCCGGTCGGCACCTTCGCCGACTACCGCAACCAGGTCACCACCCAGAAGCTGAACGGGCCCTTCCGGGCCGGCTGGCAGATGGACTACCCGCTCATCCAGAACTTCCTCCAGCCGCTATACTACACCAACGCCTCCTCCAACGACGGCAAGTACTCCAGCCCCGAGTTCGACAAGCTCGTCGACGACGCCAACGCCGAGACCGACACCAAGAAGGCCGTCGAGCTCTTCCAGCGGGCCGAGGAAGTCCTCCGCGACGACATGGGCGCCATCCCGCTCTGGTACCAGAACGGCAGCGCCGGCTACTCCGAGCGCGTCGAGAACGTCTCCCTGAACCCCTTCAGCGTCCCGGTCTACGACCAGATCAAGGTCAAGTGATGCCCCGGCGGGCCGAGCAGGCCTGACAGGTCGGCGGCGTACGGCCCGGCCCCGCGGACCCCGCGCCGGGCCGTACGCCTTCCTCGCCCTCTTTGGAGGTTTCCGTGGGTCGTTACGTGATCCGGCGGCTGCTGCAGATGATCCCGGTCTTCTTCGGCGCCACCCTGCTCATCTTCCTGATGGTGAACGTGATGGGCGACCCCATCGCCGGTCTGTGCGGCGACCGCCAGTGCGACCCGGCGACCGCCGCCCAGCTGAAGAGGGAGTTCGGCCTCGACAAGCCGGTCTGGCAGCAATACCTGACCTACATGGGCAACGTCTTCACCGGCGACTTCGGCACCGCCTTCAACGGCCAGCCGGTCACCGAGCTGATGGGCAACGCCTTCCCGGTCACCATCCGGCTCACCATCGTCGCCATCCTCTTCGAGATCGTCATCGGCATCGCCCTCGGCGTCGTCACCGGTCTGCGCCGGGGCCGCCCCGTCGACACCACGGTCCTGCTGCTGACCCTGGTCGTCCTGTCCGTCCCCACCTTCGTCACCGGTCTGCTCATCCAGCTGCTCCTCGGCGTGAAGTGGGGCTGGATCAAGCCCGCCGTGTCACCCGAGGCCGCCTTCGGCGAGCTCATCGTCCCCGGCCTCGTCCTCGCCTCCGTCTCCCTCGCGTACGTCACCCGGCTCACCCGGACCTCGATCGCCGAGAACAAGCGCGCCGACTACGTGCGCACCGCCGTCGCCAAGGGCCTGCCGCGCCGCCGGGTCATCACCCGGCACCTGCTGCGCAACAGCCTGATCCCCGTGGTGACCTTCATCGGCGCCGACGTCGGTGCCCTCATGGGCGGCGCCATCGTCACCGAACGGATCTTCAACATCCACGGCGTGGGCTACCAGCTCTACCAGGGCATCGTCCGCCAGAACACCCAGACCGTCGTCGGCTTCGTGACCGTCCTGGTCCTGGTGTTCCTCCTGGCCAACCTGCTGGTCGACCTCCTGTACGCCGTACTCGACCCGAGGATTCGCTATGCCTGAGCAGCCGCACGACCCGTACCACGAGGAGGGGGCCGCCATCGCCGCCACCGGAGCGGGCGGGGCCGTGGACCTCGCCATGGACGAGGGCGAGACGCTGGAGAAGACACCGGGCGGCCCCGAAGGCACCGGCCCGGACCGAAAGCCGCGTTCCTTGTGGTCGGACGCCTGGCACGACCTGCGCCGCAACCCCGTCTTCATCGTCTCCGGCCTCGTCATCCTCTTCCTGGTCGTCATCTCGATCTGGCCCCAGCTGATCGCCTCCGGCGACCCGCTCGACTGCGACCTGTCCAAGGCCCAGGAGGGCTCCCAGCCGGGCCACCCCTTCGGCTTCAACGGCCAGGGCTGCGACGTCTACACCCGTACGGTCTACGGCGCCCGCACCTCCGTCACCGTCGGCGTCTGCGCCACCCTCGGCGTCGCGATCCTCGGCAGCGTGCTCGGCGGCCTCGCCGGCTTCTTCGGCGGGGCCTGGGACGGCTTCCTCTCCCGCGTCACCGACATCTTCTTCGCCATCCCCGTCGTCCTCGGCGGCCTGGTGCTGCTCTCGGTGGTGACCAGCTCCACCGTCTGGCCCGTCATCGGCTTCATGGTGCTGCTCGGCTGGCCGCAGATCTCCCGCATCGCCCGCGGCTCCGTCATCACCGCCAAACAGAACGACTACGTCCAGGCGGCCCGCGCCCTCGGCGCCTCCAACTCCCGGATGCTGCTGCGCCACATCGCACCCAACGCCGTCGCCCCCGTGATCGTCGTCGCCACCATCGCGCTCGGCACCTACATCGCCCTGGAGGCCACCCTGTCGTACCTCGGCGTCGGCCTGAAGCCGCCGACCGTCTCCTGGGGCATCGACATCTCCTCGGCCTCGCAGTACATCCGCAACGCCCCGCACATGCTGCTCTGGCCGGCCGGCGCCCTGGCCATCACGGTGCTCGCCTTCATCATGCTCGGCGACGCGGTGCGCGACGCCCTCGACCCCAAGCTGAGGTAGGGCCATGCTGCTCGAAGTCCGTGACCTGTACGTGGAGTTCCACACCCGCGACGGGGTGGCCAAGGCGGTCAACGGCGTCACCTACTCCGTCGACGCGGGGGAGACCCTCGCCGTGCTCGGCGAGTCCGGCTCCGGCAAGTCCGTCACCGCCCAGGCCGTCATGGGCATCCTGGACATGCCGCCCGGGCGGATCACCGGCGGCGAGATCCTCTTCCAGGGCCAGGACCTGCTGACACTGCGGGAGGAGGAGCGGCGGAAGATCCGCGGCGCCAGGATGGCGATGATCTTCCAGGACGCGCTGTCCTCCCTGAACCCGGTCCTCTCCGTCGGCGACCAGCTCGGCGAGATGTTCGAGGTCCACCGCGGGATGTCCCGCAAGGACGCCAGGGCCAAGGCCGTCGAGCTGATGGACCGGGTCCGCATCCCCGCGGCCAAGGAACGGGTCGGGCAGTACCCGCACCAGTTCTCCGGCGGCATGCGCCAGCGCATCATGATCGCCATGGCGCTCGCCCTGGAGCCGGACCTGATCATCGCCGACGAGCCCACCACCGCCCTCGACGTCACCGTCCAGGCGCAGGTCATGGAGCTGCTCGCCGAGCTCCAGCGCGAGCTGCGCATGGGGCTCATCCTCATCACCCACGACCTCGGCGTGGTCGCCGACGTCGCCGACAAGATCGCCGTCATGTACGCGGGCCGGATCGTGGAGCACTCGCCCGTCCACGAGATCTACAAGGCGCCCGCCCACCCTTATACGAAGGGGCTGCTGGAATCGATCCCGCGCCTGGACCAGAAGGGCTCGGAGCTCTTCGCCATCAAGGGCCTGCCGCCCAACCTCCTCGCCATTCCGCCCGGCTGTGCCTTCAACCCGCGCTGTCCGCTCGCCCGGGACCGGTGCCGCACCGACGTGCCGCCGCTGTACGACGTCACCGAGTCACCCGTACCGCGCTCCAGTGCCTGCCACTACTGGAAGGAGTGCCTCCATGGATGAGGCGATTCTCCAGGTCCGCGGCCTGGTCAAGCACTATCCGCTCACCCGGGGCGTGCTCTTCAAGAAGCAGATCGGCGCGGTCAAGGCGGTCGACGGCGTCGACTTCGAGCTGGCCGCCGGCGAGACCCTCGGCATCGTCGGCGAGTCCGGCTGCGGCAAGTCGACCGTGGCCAAGATGCTGGTCAACCTGGAGAAGCCGACCGCCGGCGCCATCCTGTACAAGGGCGAGGACCTCACCACCCTGTCCCCGCGCGCCCTCAAGGCGGTGCGCCGCAACATCCAGATGGTGTTCCAGGACCCGTACACCTCGCTGAACCCGCGCATGACGGTCGGCGACATCATCGGAGAGCCGTACGAGATCCATCCCGAGGTGGCCCCGAAGGGCGACCGGCGCCGCAAGGTGCAGGAGCTGCTCGACGTCGTCGGCCTCAACCCGGAGTACATCAACCGCTATCCGCACCAGTTCTCCGGCGGTCAGCGCCAGCGCATCGGCATCGCCCGCGGCCTCGCCCTCCGGCCCGAGATCATCGTCGCGGACGAGCCGGTGTCCGCCCTCGACGTCTCCGTGCAGGCTCAGGTGGTCAACCTGCTCGAACGGCTCCAGACGGAGTTCCGCCTCTCGTACGTCTTCATCGCGCACGACCTGTCGATCGTCCGGCACATCTCCGACCGGGTCGGCGTCATGTACCTGGGCCGGATCGTGGAGACCGGCACCGACAGCCAGATCTACGACCATCCGACCCACCCCTACACCCAGGCGCTGCTGTCCGCCGTCCCGGTGCCGGACCCCGAGGCGCGCGCGCACCGCGAGCGGATCATCCTCACCGGTGACGTGCCCTCCCCGGCGAACATCCCCTCGGGCTGCCGCTTCCGCACCCGCTGCTGGAAGGCGCAGGAGCGCTGCGCCCTGGAGGTCCCGCTGCTCGCCGTCCCGGCCGTCTTCCGGGACACCGACTCCCCGGCGCGGCACGACTCGGCCTGCCACTTCGCGGAGGAGAAGCACGTGGTGCCCTCGGAGAACGGATCCGATCGACCGGGGGGATCCGGCGGATCGGATACTGGATCCAACATGCCTTAACGCAGAGGCAACTTCGCCGAATTGGATCCGATATACGAACCGGGGAAGCTCGGCGACGTACGGCCGTGCGGGTGCCGTAGGCCGGCCGGAGCGCGCCATACCGCCCCGGCCGGCCGCCCCGCCCCAGCGCCTTGGAGCCCCCGTCCCACCACCCGGGCCCCCGACTTGACGCACAAGCACCGCGCATATGCGGAACCGCTTGTCCCCGCCGAAGGCGACCGTGAGTATCGGCCTCGTGACTGTCACACGAACGGCACGTCTCACCGGCGCCGCCCTGTGCGCCGCGCTCGCCCTCGTCGTCGTCCTCTGGATGCTGCGCGACCTCGCCGCCCTCGGCCCGAGCACCGAACTCCTCCGGTACTGGGTCGGCGACCTCCGCTTCCGGAGCCGCCATGCCACCGCGACCTCGCCGGTCGACGCGCTCCTGGTCCTCGTCTACGCCGCCACCGGAGCCGCCGCCCTGCGCTCCCCTCTCGCCGCCTCCGCGTTCACCGTCACCGGCCTCGCCACCCTCGCGCTGCGCCTGCCCGGACTGTGGGCCTCCGGCGTCGAGGTGCTCCTGACCACCCTCCTCTTCCTGGCCCTCGCCGCCGGGCTCGTCGCCACCGCCGCCGCGGGCCGCCGCGACGACGGCCCGGAGTCCGCCCCGGGTCCCCGCCCTGGCCTCGGCCCCCGCTCCGTCTCCCGCCCCGGCACCCTGCCCCCACCCGCACGCCCCTCGACCGGCCCCGCCGTCGCCGCCGGAGTCCTGTGCGCGACCGCCGCCCTGCTGTGGGCCGGCTGGGAGCTGCGCTGGGCCACGCTGCTCCCCGCCGACCACACCCTCAGCCGCTTCACCGGCGGACGCGGCCTGCAGCTGCCCGCCCTCGCCGTCCCCCCGGCCTGGCTGAACGCCGTCCTCGTCCTGCTCCTCCTCGCCGCCGCCGTCAGCGCCTTCGCCCGCGCCCGGCCCACCCGGCCGCTCGGCCTGCTCGCCGGACTGCTCCTGGCCTGCGTCGGAGCGAGCGAAGCCGCCGCCGCGCCCCACCCCGGCCGGCACGCCTTCCCCGCCGAACAGGGCCTGTACGCGGGCGCGTACGACCTCGGCTGCCTCTTCTCCCTCCTCGCCGGGCTGACCGTCCTCGCCCTGCTCGCCCGCCCGGGCCGGCCGCGCCCCGCCCCGTACCGGCCCGTCGCCGCCCTCCCCCCGGCCCCGCCGGCGAAGCCCCCGCCCGGCTGGTGATCAGTCGGAGGACGGATCCAGACCGAGCGACCGCCGCAGGAAGTCGACCTGGAGCAACAGCAGGTTCTCGGCCACCCGCTCCTGCGGGGTCATGTGCGTGACGCCCGACAGCGGCAGGACCTCGTGCGGCCGGCCCGCCGCGAGCAGCGCGGAGGACAGCCGCAGGGTGTGCGCCATCACCACGTTGTCGTCGGCCAGACCGTGCACGATCATCATCGGCCGGAACGGCGGCCGCGGATCGGTCAGGCCGTCGTCGGACAGCAGCGAGTTCGCCGTGTAGACCTCCGGCTCCTCGTCCGGGCGGCCCAGATACCGCTCGGTGTAGTGGGTGTCGTACAGCCGCCAGTCCGTCACCGGCGCGCCCACCACGGCCGCGTGGAACACATCGGGGCGGCGCAGCGCCGCGAGCGCGGCGAGATAGCCGCCGAAGGACCAACCGCGGATCGCCACCCGCCCGAGGTCCAGCGGGAAGCGCCCGGCCAGCGCCCGCAGCGCGTCGACCTGGTCGTCGAGCGACAGGGCGAGGTCACGGTGGACCGCCTTCTCCCAGGCGGGGGAGCGACCGGGCATGCCCCGTCCGTCGGCGACGACCACCGCGAAACCCTGCTCGGCGAACCACCGCGAGGTCAGATGCGGGTTGTGCGCGGCGAGCACCCGCTGCCCGTGCGGACCGCCGTACGGGTCCATGAGCACCGGCAGCGGCCCGTCCGCCTCCGTCCAGCCCGACGGAAGCAGCACGGCGCACGGGATCCGCCGCGCGCCCGCCTCGGTGAGGCGCACCCCGGCCCGTAGCCCGGGCGTCCGCGCGTACGAGGCGACCTCGGCGACCCGCTTCCCGTCCCGCAGCACCCGCGTCACGCTCCCCGGCACGTCCGGCCGGGCCGAGGACAGCACCGTCACCGCGCCGGACCGCACCGCCCCGTGCACCCCGGTGCCCTCCGAGAGCCGCTCCACGCCCGGCTCACCGTCCAGACGCACCCGGTACACATGGATCTCGCCCGTCTCGGGCGCCTCGGCGGCCTCACCGGCCGACGCAGAGATCAGGACATCTTCTGAGCCGACGTCGAGGACCGCGCGCACGTGCAGCCGGGCGTCCGTCAGCGCCCGGTCGCCGACCGCCAGGACCCGTGCGCCGCCCTCGCCCGGCCGGTCCTCGACGCGTACGAGACGTCCGTCCGCCGTCCAGGCCGGCACCCCGGTGAACAGCTCCAGCCAGACCGGATCCTCCTCCCGGCGCACCGTCCGGGTCGCCCCCGAGTCCGGGTCGACCGCCAGGTACGCCTGCGTGCGCTGGTCACGCGCCTGGACGAGGAGCAGCGGGGGCCCGCCGGCCGACCAGTGCACCCGGGCCAGGTAGGGAAAGGCCGCCCGGTCCCACTCCACCTCGGTGCGGTTTCCGGCCAGATCCACGACGAAGAGCCGCACTTCCGCGTTGGCCGTCCCCGCCGCCGGGTACGCGACCGCCTGCGGTGCGCGGTCCGGGTGCGCCGGGTCCGCGATCCACCACCGCCGCACCGGACGCTCGTCCACGCGCGCGACGAGCAGGCGGTCGGATTCGGGGCTCCACCAGAAGCCACGGCCGCGGTTCATCTCCTCCGACGCGATGAACTCGGCGAGCCCGTACGTGACCCCCTCCGCGTCCGCCCCCTCCGCGTCCGCCTCCTCCGCGTCCGCCGCCCCTTCCCCGTCTGCTCCAGGCCCGGCCAGGGCCCGGTCGTCGCCCGTGCCGTCCGCGCCGCACACCCGCAGCGCCCCGCCCGCCACGTACGCGACCCACCGCCCGTCCGGCGACGGACGCGGGTCCACCACGGGACCCGGCACCGGCAGCTCGCGCGCGGTCCCCGCCCGCAGCTCCGCCGTGAACAGCCGCCCGGACAGCGCGAACGCCGCCAACTCCACCGCCCCGTCCACGCCGTAGCCCACGATCCCGCCCGAGCCCTCCCGGGCCCGCTCCCGGCGCGCCCGCTCCTCGGCCGACAACTCCTCGGCGGCACCCGCCAGCAGCACCTCCGGATCCGCCGCGAGCCGCTCCCGGCCCGTGTCGAGGTCGAGCACCCACAGTCGGTGCGAGCGGTCGGTCCCGGCGTCGGCCGGGCCCGTACCGGAGCGGAGGAAGACCACGCGCCCGCCGTCCGGAGAGACCGTGAAACCGCGCGGTGCGCCGAGCGTGAAGCGCTGTGTCCGCGCGTACTGGCGGGGGAAGGACACCGATTCGTCTCGTGGCGAAGTCATGTGACCGAAACTAGCGTCCGTGCGCCCCCTCATGCCCCCGTACACCGATCGATGCGATGGCACGGATAGTTATGATCCGTAGCGCTAGGTGGGTATGCATCCACCGGCACATGCCAACCGAACGTCCGACCGAAATGTCCGACCGAAGAAGTGTGGAGGTGAACCGCCGTGGCACTCTCGATTTCGGTGGTTGTGCTGCTGGCGATCGTCGTCTTCCTCCTGATCCGGAAATCCGGGCTCAAGGCCGGTCACGCGGCGGTCTGCGCACTCCTGGGTTTCTACCTGGCGAGCTCGTCCATCGCCCCGTCCATCAGCACGCTCACCACCAACGTGGCGAGCATGATCGGCGGCCTCAAGTTCTGACCTGCCCGACCGTCGCGGGCCCCGCCTCGTAGGGTGGGGCCATGACGGATCTCCCAGCCCGTCGTCTGCTCCTCGTGCACGCGCACCCGGACGACGAGTCGATCAACAACGGCGTCACCATGGCCCGGTACGCGGACGAGGGCGCCCTCGTGACCCTGGTGACCTGCACCCTGGGCGAGGAGGGCGAGGTCATCCCGCCCGAGCTCGCCCACCTGGCGCCGGACCGGGAGGACCGGCTCGGCGAGCACCGCGTCGGCGAACTCGCCGCCGCCATGAAGGAGCTGGGCGTCACCGACCACCGCTTCCTCGGCGGCCCGGGGCGCTTCCGCGACTCCGGGATGATGGGCGCCGAGCAGAACCGCCGCGACGGCGCCTTCTGGAACACCGACGTCGACACCGCCGCCCCCCACCTCGTCGAAGTGGTCCGCGAGACCCGTCCGCAGGTCCTCGTCACCTACGACCCCGACGGCGGTTACGGCCACCCCGACCACATCCAGGCCCACCGCGTCGCCATGCGCGCCGCCGAGCTCGCCGCCGACCCCTCGTACCGGCCCGACCTCGGCCCCGCCCACGCCATCGCCAAGATCTACTGGAACCGGGTCCCGCGCTCCGTCGCCGAGGCCGGTTTCGCACGGCTGCGCGCCGAGGGTTCGGTCTTCCCCGAGGACGCGACGATCGACGACGTCCCCGGTGTCGTCGACGACTCCCGTATCACCGCCGAGATCGCGGGCGAGAGCGCCGGGGAGACCGCGGGCGAGCGCGCGGGGGAGAGCGAGGAGGGCGGCAAGACCCCCTCGTACGCCGCCCGCAAGGCCGCCGCCATGCGCGCCCACGTCACCCAGGTCGCCGTCGACGGCCCCTTCTTCGCGCTCTCCAACAACCTGGGCCAGCCCCTCTTCACCACCGAGTACTACGAGCTCGTCCAGGGCACGCCCGGCGCACCCACGGGCGAACGCGAGACCGACCTCTTCGCCGGAGTCGCCGAGTGACCGCGCCCCGGCACCCCGACGTGCTGCCCGCCCCCGCCGTCCGTTACGTCTGGTACGCGGTGCTCTTCGTCCTCGGCGCCCTCGTCGGCACCGCGGGATCGCTGGTCCAGGCGGCCTGGCTGCCCGCCGGGCTGTTCCTGGCGCTGCTCGCCTCCGCCGGCCTCTTCTACGGCGCGGTGCGCGCCACCGGCACCCAGCTCGGCGTCGCCGCGGCCGGCGGCGGCTGGCTCGTCGCCGTCGTGCTGCTCAGCCTCGGGCGCCCCGAGGGCGACGGACTGTTCGGCGGCGGCCTCGGCGAGATGGTCTACCTCCTCGGCGGCATGGCCCTCGCTGTGATGTGCGCCACGATGAACCGGCTGCCCCGACCCACCCCGTAGCAGGGAGACTTGACGCCATCCTGTCTTGACTTCGGCCGGAATGCCCATGGCGGATCCACGCCGGGTCGGGTGCGGATCGGCGGCGGCCAGTATGGTGGTGCGCGCCGCCGACCGCCCGGATCACCACGAGCATCAGCAAGAGCGGGCGGCGGAGCCAACCGGGAGATCCTGCTTTGAGTCGTGAAACTGGTCGAGAGACTGACAGTTCGTCCTCCGGCGCCCAGCCGCGCGGCGGGGCGGCGTACCCCTCGGGCACTCCGCCGTACGGCCTGCGTGCGGGCCAGGAGGCCGCGCACGAGGCGGCGGCCGCCGCCGGACCGCCGGAGGAGCCCAAGACCGAGACCACGCTGACCACCCGGATCCGGATCAACATCCCGGGTTCGCGTCCCATCCCGCCCGTGGTCGTCCGCAAGCCGGTCGGCGACACCCAGGCCGGAGCCGAGGCGCAGGGCCAGGGACCGGCCGCCGAGCCACGGACGGCCGTCGAGCCGCCCCGGCCCGCCCCGGCCCCCGCGCCCCAGCCGGAGCCCCCGGCCGCGGCCGAGCAGGGCACGGGCGAGGAGAAGACCAGCGACTGGTTCGCGCCGCGGAAGGCGTCCGCGCCGCCCAAGCCCACTCCGCCGTCCGCGCCCGCCCCGGCTCCGGCCGCCCCGGTCCCGGGCCCCGGCCCGTCGGCGTCCGCCCCGGCCGCTCCGTCCGCCCCGGCCACCGGCTTCGCCGGCTCCGCCGCGGACGGCGTCCCGTCGGCCTCCACCACCCAGAGCATGCCGGTCGTCACCCCGCTGACCGGCGCCGGCCACACGCCCGCCGGCGGCACCCCCCGCCACGACGGCCCGGCCGCCCCCGCCAACCCCCTCTACGACAGCGGCCCCGGCCACACCCCGGCCGCCGGCACGCCCGTCGTCGACGCCGCCGGTGCCCCCGTCGGGCCGACCACCGGACCGGTCACCGGCACCAGCCCGGTCGTCGGACCCGACCACGCGCGCGGTGCCGCTCCCCGCGGCTCGGTGCCGCCGCGCATGTCCGACGACACCGCGATCCTCACCCCGCAGCCCCCGGCCCCGGTGCCGGGCCCGGTCGACGGCGGCCACGTCTCGGGCGCCACGCTCACCAGCGGGATGCCCGTCGTCCCGCCGTCCGGGCCGGACCTGACCCCCCGTATCCCCGAGCGCGACCAGGACGTCGCGGCCGCCGCGGCCCCGGCCCCGAGGCCCGCACCGGCGTCCACGGCCAGGCCCGTGAAGAAGCGTTCCAAGCTGGTCCTCGCCTGCGTCGGCGTCGTCGGCCTCGCCGGTGTCGCCTACGGCGCCGGGCTCCTCCTCAACCACTCCGACGTCCCCAAGGGCACCACCGTCCTCGGCGTCGACATCGGCGGCGGTACGAAGGAGGAGGCCGTCACCAGGCTGGAGGCGGAGCTCGGCAAGCGTGCCCACGCCCCGCTCCAGCTCAGCGTCGGCGGCCGGAAGACCGAACTGGCCCCCGACAAGGCGGGCCTCGCCCTGGACGCCCAGGAGACCGTGCGCGCCGCCGCCGGCAGCGACTACAACCCCGTCTCCGTCATCGGCTCCCTCTTCGGCGGCGAGCGCGTCGCCCAGCCGGTCTTCCCGGTCGACGAGGAGAAGCTCGGCGTCGCCCTCACCGACCTGGCCGGCACCTCCGGTTCGGTCACCGAGGGCACCATCGTCTTCTCCCCGGGCAAGGTCACCGCGGTCGAGGGCAAGCCGGGCAAGGGCCTCGACGTCCAGCGCTCGATGATCGCGGTCAAGGACGCCTACCGCGCCCAGGTCGAGACCGGCCGGTCCAAGGTCGTCGAACTGCCCGTCGTCACCCGGCAGCCGACCATCACCAAGGCCGAGCTCGACCGGGCGATGGAGGAGTTCGCCGAGCCCGCCATGTCCGGCATCATCACCATCAAGGCCGGCTCCAAGCAGATCGACTTCGGCCCCGCGCGGTCCCTGCCGAAGATCCTCTCCATGAAGGCCGTCGACGGCCGGCTGGTCGAGGTCTACGACAAGAAGGCCATCGAGGAGCTCCTCGACGGCGTCTTCGACGGCATCATGATCACCAAGGCCGACGGCACCCGGCACGAGGTCTCCGCCGACGACGTCGCCTTCGTGATGCGCGACGCGCTGCGCGGGAAGACCAAGGCCGAGCGGACGAAGTCGATCGACCTGAGCGGCGAGGGCTGACGGCCCCTACGCCCCCCGAGCGACCGAGGAGCCCCGCCCGCACCACCGGGCGGGGCTCCCCGCGTATCCGGGTCCGTACGCGAGATGTGCCCGAGGCTGCCTCCCGAGGGCGGGGTCGTAGCGCAGAGGTCGACGCGCGCGGTCTTTCAAAACCGCGAGGACGCCGGTTCGCATCCGGCCGCCCCGCCCTCACCCCGCCCCGGGGGACCGGCTAGTTCAGCAGCGCGCGGGCCGCCTTCGCCTTGCGGCGGATGGTCTCGGCCGCGCTCGGCTCCACCGCGTCCATCACCGTCGCGTACGCCTCCATCTCCGCCGCCCCCGTCAGGAAGTCGCCGCGCTGGACGAGCAGCTCCGCGCGCTCGTAACGGAGGCGGGCCGGGTGGGAGGGGAGCAGCAGGGACAGCTCCACCGCCCACAGGGCCACGTCGGAGCGTTCGGGGCGGGCGGCGGCCCAGGCGCGGATGTTGTTGAGGATGCGCAGCACGATCGCCGCCGGAGTGGCGGGGCGCAGCATCGACGGGTCGAGCGCCTCGCCGGTGGCGCCCGCGAAGAGAAGTTCCGCGTCGGCGGCGGTCATCGGCCGGCCGCCGGCGAAGGGGTCGGCGAGGTGGAGCTCCGCGGGGTCGCCGAAGCCGACGACGAAGTGGCCGGGCAGGCCCAGGCCGTAGACGGGGGCGCCGGCCCGGCGGGCGACCTCGATCCACACCACGGACAGCAGGATCGGCAGTCCGCGCCGGCGCCGCAGCACCTCGTGGAGCAGCGAGGACTCCAGGCGCTGGTAGTCGGCGGGCACGCCCAGGAAGCCCTCGCGCCGGCCGAGGAGCTCGGCGAGCGCCGTGACCCACGCGTCCGCGCCGCCCCGCGTCCCGTAGGGCAGCAGACCGGCGAGCCGGTCCAGTTCGATCTCGGCGGCGTCCAGGTCGGCCTGGGTCACCGCGGGGTCGGCCACCGCGCCGACGAGGAGGCAGAGCCGGGCGAGGTCGGGCCGCTCGGACCTGGCCTCCTCCGCGAACTCCCGCCGCCAGTCGGTCACGTCGCCTCCGTCGGTCACGCGTCCGTCCAGCGGTAGTGGTGGTAGTGGTGGTGCACGGTGAAGCCCATCCCGTCGTACAGCGCCCGGGCGCCGTCGTTGTCCGACTCCACCTGGAGCCAGGCGGCCGAGGCGCCCTCGTCCAGGGCCCGGCGGGCGAGCGCGGTCATGACGGCCGTCGCCAGGCCGCCGCGCCGCCGGCCCGGGTCGACCTCCACGGCCATGAAGCCGGCCCAGCGGCCGTCGACGACACAGCGTCCGATCGCCGCCGGTATGTCTTCCGTGCCCGGTACGGACGCGAACCACACACTCGGGCCGCTGCCGAGCACCTTCACCACGTGCGGGCCGGGTTCGCCGAAGCGCTGGTAGCGGCGCAGCCAGTTCTCGTCGACGGACCGGGCGAGCCGCACGGCGTCCACGTCGGCGTCGGTGTCGCCGATCGGGGCGAGCGACGCGGTCCGCAGCTCGGCCGAGACCTCCCGGACCCAGCCGCGCCGCTCCAGGTCGGCGCACAGCAGCTCCTGGGTGCCCTCGGCGCCCGTCGCCGCCTGGACGTACGCGGGCAGCCCGCGGGCCGCGTACCACTCCTGTACGCGTTCCAGGGCGGCGTCCAGCGGGAGGCCGGGATCACCGAGCGGCAGCACGGAGTTGGCGCGCCGGGTGAATCCTCCGGCGGCGCGCAGCGTCCACTCGCCGAGGGGTTCGCTCTCCAGCGGCTGCCACGCGCGCGCGGCGGCCCGCGCGAGCTCGGGAAAGCCGGCGGCCGGGCCGCGCCGGCGGGCCGGGGCGGCGGGGACGACCTTGCCCGCGGCGAGCGAGGATTCCGCGATCCGGACGACCTCACCGGTCCGCCGTGTGATCAGCAGCACACCCGCGTCCCATGATGTGAGAACCCCGACCGCGTCGGTGAATCTCGCGTCCGCCGCACCCGAGTCCGTCACGCACCGAACTGAGACACGTTTTCCCACGTCAGCAGCGGTAATGCGGACCTCGAGGCGTCCTCCACCGGTGAATTCCACAGCTTCTGAGCCCCTCCTGTTCGGATCGTCCCCAAGAACGGAGATACTAGGGGCGGGCATCGACGACACCGCGCTCCCGCGCAGACCAGCCCTATCGAGGAGGAACGACAGCGTGACCTACGTCATCGCGCAGCCTTGTGTCGACGTCAAGGACAAGGCGTGCATCGAGGAGTGCCCCGTCGACTGCATCTACGAGGGCCAGCGGTCCTTGTACATCCACCCGGACGAATGCGTCGACTGTGGGGCCTGTGAGCCGGTCTGCCCGGTCGAGGCGATCTTCTACGAGGACGACACTCCGGAGGAGTGGAAGGACTACTACAAGGCGAACGTCGAGTTCTTCGACGAGCTCGGCTCGCCCGGTGGTGCCTCCAAGCTCGGCCTGATCGAGCGCGACCACCCCTTCATCGCCGCCCTGCCGCCGCAGAACGGCTGATCATTCGCCCTCGGTCCCGTACGGCCTCGCCGCTGTACGGGACCGACGCGTATCCGTACGTACGAGGAGCACAACCGTGAGCGCAGTCTCTTCGCGCCTGCCCGTCTTCCCCTGGGACAAGCTGGAGCCGTACAAGCAGACGGCGACGGCCCACCCGGACGGCATCGTCGACCTGTCCGTGGGCACGCCCGTGGACCCGGTGCCCGCGCTGATCCAGGACGCCCTGGTCGCGGCGGCGGACTCGCCGGGCTATCCCACGGTGTGGGGCACGAAGGAGCTGCGGGACGCGCTCACCGGCTGGTGCGAGCGGCGTCTCGGCGCGACCGGCTTCGCGCACGAGAACGTGCTGCCGGTGGTGGGCTCCAAGGAACTGGTGGCCTGGCTGCCGACGCAGCTGGGCCTCGGCCCGGGGGACAAGGTGGCCTACCCGCGGCTCGCCTACCCGACCTACGAGGTCGGCGCGCGGCTGTGCGGCGCGGAGCCCCTCGTCTACGACGACCCGACCCGGCTCGACCCGGCGGGGCTGAAGCTGCTGTGGCTGAACTCGCCGTCCAACCCGACCGGCCGGGTCCTCGACAAGGACGAGCTGCGGCGGATCGTCGCCTGGGCGCGCGAGCACGGCGTGCTGGTCTTCTCCGACGAGTGCTACCTGGAGCTGGGCTGGGAGGCCGACCCGGTCTCCGTGCTGCACCCGGACGTCTGCGGCCGCTCGTACGAGGGGATCGTCGCCGTCCACTCCCTGTCCAAGCGGTCCAATCTGGCGGGCTACCGGGCGGCGTTCATCGCGGGCGACGCGTCCGTCCTCGGCGAGCTGCTCCAGATCCGCAAGCACGGCGGCATGATGACGGCCGCCCCCGTGCAGGCCGCCACGGTCGCGGCGCTCGGCGACGACACGCACGTGGCCGAGCAGCGGGCCCGCTACGCGGCCCGCCGGGCCGCCCTGCGGGGGGCCCTGGAGGCGCACGGCTTCCGGATCGAGCACAGCGAGGCCAGCCTCTACCTGTGGGCGACCCGGGACGAGCCGTGCTGGGACACGGTGGCGTACCTGGCGGAGAAGGGCATCCTGGTGGCGCCCGGCGACTTCTACGGGGAGGCCGGCGAGCGGTTCGTGCGGGTGGCGTTCACGGCGACGGACGAGCGGGTCGAGGCGGCGGTCAAGCGCCTGGGGTGACCCCGGATCCCTGTCGGGAGCCGCCGGTTGTCCCTCGACGGACCGAGGGCCCGGGGGACGGTGCTCCCCGGGCCCTCGGCGTGTGCGGCGGCCGGTCAGCCGCCGATCGGCAGGCCGCCCATCAGGCCGGCGCCGGGCAGGGCGCCGGTGTCGGGGAGGCCGCCCAGGGCGTCCGAGGCCGGGGCCTCGGCGGACTCGGCGGCCGCGCCCGCGGTCTGGCCGAGGGTGTCGGCCGCCGCACCGGCCGGGTCGCTCGCGAGCTGCTGGGCGGCCGGGGCGGCCTTGCCGCCGGTCTCGCCGACGACGCCGGTCGCGGTGTCGAGGGTCGAGTCCGCCGCGGTGGTGTCCAGGGCGCTCAGACCGGGCAGGCCGCCGGCCGGGGCGAGGGAGTGGTCCAGCGCGCTCGCGGAGCCGGCCGCACCGACCACGGGGGCTGCTCCGGCCGCGACGAGCAGGGCGGCGCGGGCGATCCGACGGGTCAGGGGGAGGGACATGGTGCTCCTTCGACGGAGAGGACGATGACGCGCTGACAACCGGCCCCGGGGCGGGGGAGGTTGCGGAGGCCGAAGGTAAAGACTGGGTAATGCGCCGCAGGGGCGGGCGGGGAGGAAAGCGGACGAACGCGTCAATGCGGTGTGGGTTGCCGAACCGTCACTTCCCTTGCGGCGCAAGGGCCTTGCGGTGACATGTCAGCCCGCTGAAAAGGTGACCGGAGAGCTTCGCGCCACACCGGCCCCATGACACTTTCAGGTGACGGCTCGCACGGCTGCCCACTCAGCGGTCCCGAGTGCCGCCCTGCGGGCCCCCGCGCCGGCCCCGTGCGGGCCCGGCGCGTCAGCGCGCCAGCCGGATCCGTACCGACGAGCCGTCCGTGCCCTTGGGCCCCTCGGGGCCCGCCGGCTCCCACTCGCCCGAGGCGTCGTCCGCGACCCACACCCGGTCCCCGTACGCCACCTCCGCGATGCGCAGCTCGTCCGCCCGCGCCACCGCCCACTGCGCCAGCTCCCAGCCGCGCCGCTCCCGCGCGCCCCGGGAGTCCCGCACCGGCACCGAGAGCTCCACCACGGGGGCCGCGCCCGCGTTCGCGCCGGCCGCCCCGGCGCCCTTCGCCGCCTGCCGGGGCGCCGTCTCCTCACCGAAGGCCCGCACCAGCTCCGTACGCACCCGCGCCGGATCGCCCGGCCGGTCCTCCCGCACGTTGGCCGTGCAGGTCAGCGAGGCCGGCGACCGGCCGGTCAGCGCCGCCGAGAGCAGCGTCGCGTCCGGCTCGTGTTTCGCGTACGCCTGCGGGAAACCGCTGCGCTGCACCTTCTGCGCCGCCACCGTCAGCGGCAGCCGCGAATACCCCGGGACCTTCTCCAGGCCCTCGTAGAACTTCGCCGACGAGTACACCGGGTCCAGGATCTGCTCCGGCGTCCCCCAGCCCTGCGAGGGCCGCTGCTGGAACAGGCCGAGCGAGTCCCGGTCGCCGTGCTCGATGTTGCGCAGCGCCGACTCCTGGAGCGCCGTCGCGAGCGCGATCGTCACCGCGCGCTCCGGCAGGCCGCGGCTGGTGCCCACGGCCGCGATCGTGGCCGCGTTGGACGCCTGCTCGGGGGTGAACTCGTACCGGTTCGCCCCGCTTCCGACACTGCACCGGGGCGCCCCCTTGCTGCCCGTGACGTAGTGCACCGCCACATAGGCGACCAGGCCGAGGAGCACGGCGAACGCCGCCACGAACCGGGCGGGACGACCGCGGCGGGCGGGACGGGAAGGACGGCTGGGCTCGGACACGCGCCCCACCGTACTGGAGGCCGCGTTAGGGTCGGCACATGGCTGACACCGCTCCTCTCAGTGCCCCGCTGAACGCCTCGCTGGACCTCTCGCTCGACGGCGCCGCGCTGACCGCCGCCCTGGTCGACATCCCCTCCGTCAGCGGCACCGAGAAGCCGCTCGCCGACGCGATCGAGCGGGCCCTGCGCGCCCTGCCGCACCTCACCGTCGACCGCCACGGCAACAACGTCGTCGCCCGCACGAACCTCGGCCGTGCCGAGCGGGTCGTCCTCGCCGGACACATCGACACGGTCCCGATCGCCGACAACGTGCCCTCCCGGCTCGACGAGGACGGCGTCCTGTGGGGCTGCGGGACCTCCGACATGAAGTCGGGGGTCGCCGTCCAGCTGCGGATCGCGGCCACCGTGCCCGCGCCCAACCGCGACCTCACGTTCGTCTTCTACGACAACGAGGAGGTCGCCGCCCACCTCAACGGCCTCGGCAAGATCGCCGAGGCGCACCCCGACTGGCTCGCCGGCGACTTCGCCGTCCTGCTCGAACCCTCCGACGGCCAGGTCGAGGGCGGCTGCCAGGGCACCCTGCGGGTCAAGCTGCGCACCGAGGGCGAGCGGGCCCACTCCGCGCGCTCGTGGATGGGCTCCAACGCCATCCACGCCGCCGCCCCCATCCTCGCCCGCCTCGCCGCCTACGAGCCGCGCAAGCCCGTCATCGACGGCCTGGAGTACCACGAGGGCCTCAACGCGGTCGGCATCGAGGGCGGCGTCGCCACCAACGTCATCCCCGACGCGTGCGTCGTCACCGTCAACTACCGCTACGCCCCCGACCTCTCCCCGGAGCAGGCCGTCGCCCACGTGAAGGAGGTGTTCGCGGACTGCGGCGTCGCCGAGTTCGTCATCGACGACGAGAGCGGCGGCGCGCTGCCCGGCCTGTCGCACCCGGCCGCCGCGGCCTTCATGAAGGCGGTCGGCGGCAGCGCCCACCCCAAGTTCGGCTGGACCGACGTCGCCCGCTTCAGCGCGCTCGGCGTCCCGGCCGTCAACTACGGCCCCGGTGACCCGTTGTACGCCCACAAGCGCGACGAGCACGTGCACGTGGAGCGCATCCACCACTGCGAGGCACGTCTCCGCGACTGGCTGACCGAGTGATTCCCGTAATTTCGCTTTTCTTCACCTCTCTGGTCCTACCCTGACCGGACCGGAAGATCAGTGGAACGGTGAAAGGAGCGGGCCATGGGCGTACCCGAGGAGCCGAGGAAGCCGGAGGAGCAGCGACTGGGACCGGTGCTCAGGCGCCGTGAACAGATCCAGCCCGGCACCACGGACCAGCGTCTGCTCGACACCGAGGGCGACTCGGAGTGGGTGCACACCGACCCCTGGCGGGTCATGCGCATCCAGTCCGAGTTCGTCGAGGGCTTCGGCGCCCTCGCCGAACTGCCGAGCGCGATCAGCGTCTTCGGCTCGGCGCGCACCAAGCCGGACTCGCCCGAGTACGAGGCGGGCGTCCGCCTCGGCCGCGCGCTCGTGGAGGCCGGCTTCGCGGTGATCACGGGCGGCGGCCCCGGCGCCATGGAGGCGGCCAACAAGGGTGCCAGGGAGGCCAAGGGCGTCTCGGTGGGCCTCGGCATCGAGCTGCCCTTCGAGCAGGGCCTCAATCCGCACGTCGACATCGGCGTGAACTTCCGCTACTTCTTCGTCCGCAAGACGATGTTCGTGAAGTACGCGCAGGGCTTCGTCGTCCTGCCGGGCGGCCTCGGCACCCTCGACGAGCTCTTCGAGGCGCTGACGCTGGTCCAGACCCGCAAGGTCACCCGCTTCCCGATCGTCCTCTTCGGTACGGAGTACTGGAAGGGCCTCGTCGACTGGCTGCGCGACTCGGTCGTCGCGGGCGGCAAGGCGTCCGAGCACGACCTGCTGCTCTTCCACGTGACGGACGACGTGGACGAGGCGGTCACCCTGGTGTCGAAGGAGGTCGGCCGCTAGGGCGCGGGCGGGCGGGGGCGCCGCCGCTCGGCACCCCCGCTGCCGACCGCCCGAGCGGGCCCGAGCGGGCGCGGCGACCGCCTACGCGAGTCCGCGCCGCGCCACGGCCGGGGGGCGGTGGCCCGCGATGGACGCCACCATGTCGAGCACCTGCTTCGTCTCGGCCACCTCGTGCACCCGGTACACCCGCGCGCCGAGCCACGCGGAGACCGCCGTCGTCGCCAGCGTCCCGAGCACCCGCTCCTTCACGGGCCGGTCCAGCGTCTCGCCCACGAAGTCCTTGTTGGACAGCGAGACCAGCACCGGCCAGCCGGTCTCCGTCATCTCACCGAGCCGCCGGGTCGCCTCCAGGCTGTGCCGCGTGTTCTTCCCGAAGTCGTGCCCCGGGTCGATCATGATGCCGTCGCGCCGCACGCCGAGCGCGACCGCCCGCTCCGCGAGGCCGACCGTCACCCGCAGGATGTCGGCCATCACGTCCTCGTACGCGGTCCGGTGCGGCCGGGTCCGCGGCTCCACGCCACCCGCGTGCGTGCACACGAGTCCCGCGCCGTACTTCGCCGCGACCTCCGCGAGCCGCGGGTCGACCCCGCCCCACGCGTCGTTGAGGAGGTCCGCGCCCGCCTCGCACACGGCCTCGCCCACCTCCGCCCGCCAGGTGTCCACGCTGATCACCACGTCCGGGTGGCGCCGGCGGACCTCCGCCACGAAGCCGACCGTGCGGCGCGCCTCCTCCTCGGCGGTGACCTCCTCGCCGGGGCCCGCCTTCACGCCGCCGATGTCGACGATCGCCGCGCCCTCGGCCACGGCCTGCTCGACCCGGGCGAGCGCCGGCTCGTCGCGGAAGGTCGCCCCCTGGTCGTAGAAGGAGTCCGGGGTCCGGTTCACGATCGCCATGATCACCGGCTCGTGGGGCCCGAATTCACGCCGTCCCAAGCGCAGCATCCCTTATGTCCTCCCTCGCGGCCGGTCGCCTGCGTCGTCTGCGACCCTAACTGTCGGTGGCGCATGGCACGATCGGCACGGGACGTTTTCCATGGACCGGGAGAGGCGCGCTGGTGTTCTGGTTTCTGCTGATCACGATGGTCGTGGTCGTCGCGGCGGTCACCCTGGCGGTGGTCGGCGGCGGCGACAGCGAGGTGCTGCCCGAGGTGGCGCCCGAGCAACTGATCGACCCGCTCCCCGCGACCCGCCCGGTCGGCCAGGCCGACATCGAGGCGCTGCGGCTCCCCGTCGCCGCCCGGGGGTACCGGATGGCGGACGTGGACGACGTCCTCGACCGGCTGGGCGCCGAGCTCGCCGAGCGGGACGCCCGGATCGCGGACCTGGAGGCGGCCCTCGCGGGCGGCGGGCCGCGGGCCGAGGAGGACGGCGCATGAGCGACGGCAGGGCGGTCGCGGGGCCGGACGGCCGGCCGCGCTGCCCCTGGGGCCTGTCGGCCGAGGACTACGTGGCGTACCACGACGAGGAGTGGGGCCGGCCGGTCCACGGTGACGACGCGCTGTTCGAGCGGCTGTGTCTGGAGGCCTTCCAGTCCGGCCTGTCGTGGATCACGATCCTGCGCCGCCGCGAGGGCTTCCGGAAGGCCTTCGCGGGCTTCCGCATCGCCGAGGTGGCCCGGTTCACCGACGTCGACCGGGAGCGGCTCCTCGCCGACGAGGGGATCATCCGCAACCGGGCCAAGATCGACGCCACCCTCGCCAACGCCAAGGTGCTCGCCGCATGGGAGCCGGGCGAGCTGGACGCGCTGATCTGGTCGTACGCGCCCGATCCGGCGACCCGTCCGGTCCCGGCCGCGACCGGCGAGGTCCCGGCCGTGACGGACGAGTCGACGGCCCTGTCCAAGGCCCTCAAGCAGCGCGGCCTGCGCTTCATCGGCCCGACGACGGCGTACGCCCTGATGCAGGCCTGCGGCCTGGTCGACGACCACATCGCCGGCTGTTTCGTCCGGGGCGCCGCCGACCGCTCCCCCGCCTAGCGGCCGAGGTACTTCGGCTTCTCCTTGGCGATGAAGGCCTGCACGGCGATCGTGTGGTCCTGTGACGCGCCGGCCTTCGTCTGGAGCTCGTCCTCCTTCTCCAGCGACTCGGCGAGCGAGTGGTCCGCGCCGTAGGTCAGGGACTCCTTCAGGGCCGCGTAGGCGACGGTCGGGCCCTCGGCCAGCGTGCGGGCCACCTTCACGGCCTCCTCGGCGAGCGCGTCCGCCGGGACCAGCCGGTTCACGATGCCGAGCTCGTACGCCTCCTGGGCGCTGATGGAGCGGGGGAAGAGCAGCAGGTCGGCGGCGCGGCTGCGGCCGATCAGCCGGGGCAGGGTCCAGGACATGCCGGAGTCGGCGGTGAGGGCCACGCCGGCGAAGGAGGTGTTGAAGGAGGCGGTGTCCGCCACGATCCGGTAGTCGGCCGCGAGGGCGAAGCCGAAGCCGGCGCCGGCGGCGACCCCGTTCACCGCCGCGACGACCGGCTTGGCCATTCCGGCGAGCGCCCGCACGATCGGGTTGTAGTGGTCCCGGACCGTGTTCATGGTGCTGTTCGTGCCCGACTCCTGGTCCTGGAGCAGCAGCCCGACGTGCTCCTTCAGGTCCTGGCCCACGCAGAACGCGCGGTCGCCCGCCGCGGTGAGCAGCACCGCGCGTACGGCCGGGTCGGCGGCGGCGGACTCGGCGGCGTCCCGCAGGGCCACCTTCGCCGCCACGTTCATCGCGTTCATGGCCTCCGGACGGTTGAGGGTGATGGTGGCGAGCCCGTCGCTCACCTCGTACAGCACCGTGTCGGCCATCGTGTGATCCCTTCGCTTCTTCGCTCTTCTGACGAGCTCAGCATGGCGGAGATCACCCCCGCCGCACATGTGAGCTGCGTCAAAGAATCACCCGGCCGCAGCGGACCGGCGGCGGCGAAGTATCGCAGGTGCATCGGCGAAATGTCTGGCTTTGTGAAAGCGCGTTGCGGAAGCGATGCCACCCGATGTTGGTCATCGGGTCCTCTGATGCGGGATAATGACCTGGAAGCAATCGTGTTCGATGCTGACGATGAGCTGGTTTCAGGAAGGGGAACGAGCATGGCGGCCATGAAGCCGCGGACGGGTGACGGCCCGCTCGAGGTGACCAAGGAGGGGCGGGGCATCGTCATGCGCGTTCCGCTCGAAGGCGGCGGCCGGCTCGTCGTCGAGCTGACCCCGGACGAGGCCGAGGCGCTCGGTGACGCCCTGAAGCAGGTCGTCGGCTGACACTTCCTTGTCACGTATTTCCGCTTCTGCCCCGGTACGGTACCCACCGCACCGGGGCAGCGGTGTATCGGGGGCGCGTTCGTCGTGGGGAGGTGTGCCGGAGCCCCGAGCCGGAGCCGGGGACCACAGGCCGTACGGTACGGGCGCGGCTCAGGCGCCCCGGCGCACCGCGCACAGCAGGCCGTCGCCCACCGGCAGCAGCGTCGGCAGCAGCTCCCGGCTCTCCCGCACCGTCCGCAGCAGCTCGCGTATCCGCTGCACCTCGGCCGGCTGGGCCGCCGAGTCCACCGTGCGGCCGTCCGCGAAGACGCCCTCGAAGCAGACGAGCCCGCCCGGTCGCAGCAGGCGCAACGATTCAGCGAGATAGTCCAGGAGCTCGAGCCGGTCGCCGTCGCAGAACACGAGGTCGTAGCCGCCGTCCGCGAGCCGGGGCAGCACGTCCAGCGCGCGGCCCGGGATGAACCGCGCCCGGTTGCCCGCGAACCCCGCCGCGCGGAACGCCGCCTTGGCGTGCGCCTGCCGCTCCGGCTCCATGTCCACGGTGGTCAGCACCCCGTCCGGCCGCATCCCGAGCAGCAGATAGATGCCGGACACGCCGGTGCCCGTACCGATTTCCGCCACCGCCTTGGCGTCCGCCGTCGCCGCCAGCAGACGCAGGGCCGCACCGGTGCCCGGCGAGACCGAGGGCAGCCCCGCCTCCCGGGCCCGTTCGCGGGCCCAGCGCAGCGCTTCGTCCTCGGCGACAAAGGCGTCGGCGAACGCCAAGCTCGTCTGCCGGTTGGCGGTAATGGCCCTCTCCTGTTCCCGTCGTGGACGCCGTAGTTGACGCAGGCGTCGACTGTATCCGCTGCGCCCGGGAACCCGCAGATGGGACCGCGCGTTCACAGGGACAGGAAGCGAGGCGGGTCAGCGGCATGAGCCGACCCCAAATTCGCGTAAAGATTCTTATCCGGAGCTAACGGGCGAGGTGGCTATGGTAGGGGCTCCACTGGACACCACCAGAGCCGACAGGGGAGGTGCGGCTGCGCCTGTGACCAGGCGAGGAGCGCTTCGACGCCTCCTCAGGTCGGCAGGTGAGCCGAAATCCGTGACCGACACCGCTGACCGTTCCCGCACCGCCGACTCCGCACCCACCACCGCGACCTTCGCCTCGGATGCGGAATCGCAGGCGTGGACCCCTCCCAGCTGGGAGGAGATCGTCAGCACGCACAGCGGTCGGGTCTACCGCCTCGCCTACCGCCTCACCGGCAACCAGCACGACGCCGAGGACCTGACCCAGGAGGTCTTCGTCCGGGTCTTCCGCTCGCTGTCGTCCTACACGCCGGGCACGTTCGAGGGCTGGCTGCACCGCATCACCACGAACCTGTTCCTGGACATGGTCCGCCGCAAGCAGCGCATCCGCTTCGACGCGCTCGCCGACGACGCCGCCGAGCGGCTGCCCAGCCGCGAGCCGTCCCCGCAGCAGGCCTTCAACGACACGCACTTCGACGCCGACGTGCAGCAGGCCCTGGACACCCTCGCGCCCGAGTTCCGCGCCGCGGTCGTGCTGTGCGACATCGAGGGCCTCTCGTACGAGGAGATCGCCGCGACCCTCGGCGTGAAGCTCGGCACCGTCCGCAGCCGCATCCACCGCGGCCGCTCCCACCTGCGCAAGGCGCTCAAGCACCGCTCGCCCGAGGCGCGCGCGGAGCGGGCGCTCGCCGCCGTCGGCTGGGAGGGCGGAGCGGCGTGAGCGGTACGAGTCCGTCACCCACCCCCGCGGAACAGCACCTCGGGGACCGGCTGGCCGCGCTCGTCGACGGCGAGCTCGGCCACGACGCCCGCGAGCGGGTCCTCGCCCACCTGGCCACCTGCCCCAAGTGCAAGGCCGAGGCGGACGCCCAGCGCACCCTGAAGAGCGTCTTCGCGTCCACCGCGCCCCCGCCCCCCTCGGAGGGGCTCCTCGCACGCCTCCAGGGGCTGCCGGGGGGACCCCATGACCAGGGGGGACCCTTCGACGACCTGCTGCGCCGGGGCGGTGTGCCCGCCGACGGCTTCGCCACGGCGACGCCCGTCCCCCCGGACACCGGATTCCGCATCCACGAGGTCGGTGACCGTTCGTCGTGGCGAGGACGGCGCTTCGCCTTCGCGGCGGCCAGCGCGGTCTCCTTCGCGGCGATCGCGCTGAGCGGCACCCTGTCCCTCGACACCTCGCGCGGCGGCCAGGGCACCGGCGGCAGCAACGTCACCCCGCTGCGGGCGCCGGCCACCTTCGCCTCCGGCTCCCGCCGCGAGCAGGCCCCGGAGACCGCGCCTCCGACGGTCGTCCCGGCGCGGCTCGAACTGTCCCCGTTCGTACGCCCCGTGAGCCCGGCGCTCCGGCTCTCCTTCGAACCCGGCCCGTCCCCGAGCGCCAACCCCGCTCCCGGCCCCTCCCACCGCTGAGCGGCGACCTGGTTGAATCCAGGGGCAGGGGCGCGCCGCCGAAGATCCGAGCGGTGCGGACAGGGTCATCTGTTGCGGGGAGAGCATGAAGAACGGGAAGCCGACCTGGTGGAGCCGGCCGTCGACCACACCCACCACGCCGCCCGGTGCGCCCGCCGACCCGGCCGGGGACAGCGACTTCACCCTCGCCGCCCCGGCCACGGCCCCCGCTCCGGCCGCCGAGGCACCGGCGGCCGTCGCGCCCGCGCCCGCCGAGGTACCGGCGCCCACTGATGCGCCGGCGCCCGCCGCGGACCGGGCTCCGGATCCGGCGCCCGCGCCCGCGCCCGTTCCGGCACCCGGACCCGGACCCGACCAGGACGCGGACCCGGCGCCCGTGCCCGTACCGCCGCAGACGGCACCGCAGCCGCTGCACGCCCCCGACCCGTACCGGACGCCGCCCTACGGCGAGCCCGGCCCGTGGGCGCCCGCGCCCCCGGTGCAGCGGCCCGTGCCGCCCGCACCGCCGGCCCCGGCACCGGCCCCCGTGGCCGCCCAGCCCGCACCGCCGCCGCCCGGGGCGCCGCTCTACGACCCGTGGAGCGCCCACCCCGGCCCGGCCGAGGGCACGGCGGCGCCCCGCAAGCCGCGCCGCGGCCTCGCGCTCGCCGGCGCCCTCGCGTTCGCCCTCGTCACCGGTGTCATCGGCGGCGGCGTCGGCGCGTACATCGAACGGCACGGCGGCATCACCACCGTCGAGCTGCCCCAGGCCGGACCCGAGGACTCCGGCCGCGCGCCCGGCAGCGTCGCCGCCATCGCCGCCCGCGCCCTGCCGAGCGTCGTCACCATCCACGTCAACGGCGCCGGCTCCTCGGGCACGGGCACCGGCTTCGTCCTCGACACCCGCGGCCACATCCTCACCAACAACCACGTGGTGGACGCCGCGGCCTCCTCGGGCGAGATCTCCGTCACCTTCAGCAACGGCGACTCGGTCCGCGCCAAGCTCATAGGCCGCGACACCGGATACGACCTCGCCGTGATCCAGGTCTCCGGGGTCTCGGGCCTGCGGCCGCTGCCGCTCGGCAACTCCGACAGCGTCCGCGTCGGCGACCCCGTCGTCGCCATCGGCGCCCCCTTCGACCTCTCCAACACCGTCACCTCCGGCATCATCAGCGCCAAGGAACGGCCGATCACCGCCGGCGGCGAGAAGGGCGACGGCAGCGACATCAGCTACGTCGACGCCCTCCAGACCGACGCCCCCATCAACCCCGGCAACTCCGGCGGCCCGCTCGTCGACTCCCAGGGCCGGGTCATCGGCATCAACAGCGCCATCCGGGCCGCGGGCAACGGCCCCGGCGGCGAGGGCGGCGCCCAGTCCGGCTCCATCGGCCTCGGCTTCGCCATACCGATCAACCAGGGCAAGCGCGTCGCCGAGGAACTCATCAACACCGGCAAGGCCACCCACCCGGTCATCGGCGTCAGCCTCGACATGCAGTACACCGGCGACGGCGCCCGGGTCGGCGACAAGGGCAAGGGCGGCACCGCGTCCGTCACGCCCGGCGGCCCGGCCGACAAGGCCGGCGTCCGGCCCGGCGACATCATCACCAAGGTCGACGGCCAGCGCGTCCACAGCGGCGAGGAGCTGATCGTCAAGATCCGCGCCCACCGCCCCGGCGACCGCCTCGAACTGACCCTGACCCGCGGCGGCTCGGAGCAGACCAAGACGTTGACCCTCGGTTCCTCCTCGGGCTCCTAGGGCTTTCTCGCCCGAGCGCCATGTGGAGGACACCACCTGGTACCCGCCGGACAGTTTCGGCGGGTACCGTGGACCGGGCCCGGGAACGGCGTGAAGGAGCTACAGGGTGTTCAGCGACATAGGCGCGCTCGAGCTGGTGACGCTCGTGGTGCTCGCCGTGCTCATCTTCGGCCCCGAGAAGCTGCCGAAGGTGATCCAGGACGTCTCCCGCTTCATCCGCAAGGTCCGCGAGTTCTCGGACAGCGCCAAGCAGGACATCCGCAGCGAGCTCGGCCCCGAGTTCAAGGACTTCGAGTTCGAGGACCTCAACCCCAAGACCTTCCTCCGCAAGCAGCTCGCGGAGAACGAGGACCTGAAGGAACTGAAGGAGCTCCGCTCCTCCTTCGACCTCAAGAAGGAGATGAACGAGGTCGCCGACGCCGTCCACGGCCGGGAGACCCAGACCACCGCCCCCGCCGCGGTCAACGGCAGCCCCGACCTGCTGAAGAAGCAGGACAAGAAGGACGGCGACGAGCGCCCGCCGTACGACGCGGACGCCACCTGACGACGGCCAGTCACCGACCCACTGCGCATCGGTGGCTATCCTCCCTGTGTTGACAGAACGAGGAGGCGGCCGAGATGAAGACGACGAGTCGGGTGGAAGCCGAGGGCTTTCTACGCGCACCCTTCGCCTGGTACGGGCTCGACGAGGCGTTCACCGGCCCGCGCCGGCTCCTGCAGATCGGCACGGCGGCGGACGGCACCGTCCAGCACGGCTCGATGGGCCACGGTGACGAGCCGTCGATAAAGTCCGAGGCCGGCGGCGCCGAGAAGGAGCGGTTCGCGGTCGTCGTGACCGTCGCCGCCAACCCCGTACGCCGTACCGGCGACGGCACGGGCGTCCTGGAGGCCACCACGGTCTCCTCCGCGGCCTGGCTGGCCGGCTCGGGGCTGCTCGCCCACACCTGGCCCGCGCAGCTCGACCACACCCTGCGCGACAACTGGCTGGACCAGCAGACGGAGACCGCCTTCGAACTGGCCGACGACCTCGACGGCCCGGCCTGGTCCACGCTCTCCCTGCCGGTGGACGGCGTGCCGGTGCCGTTCCACTACCGCGAGTCCGAGTTCGGCTGGGTGCTCGCGGGGTCGGCGCCGGGCGTGCACATCGGGGCGTACGGGCGGGGCATGAGCGCGTACGGGCTCGGCTTCGCGCAGGTCAAGGACCTGGGCGCGTACACCTGACGGCGGGTACGAGCGCGTACGCCTGACGGCAGGCACGAGGAAGGGGCACCCCGGCTCGCGGGGTGCCCCCTCACGTCGCGCACCGCTCAGAACTTGTTCCGCGGCGTGATGCCCAGGCTCATGCCCGACAGGCCGCGCTGACGGCCGCCCAGCTTGCCGGCGATGGCGCGCAGGGCCGAACCCGCCGGGGAGTCCGGGTCGGTCAGGACGACCGGCTTGCCCTCGTCGCCGCCCTCACGGAGGCGGACGTCGATCGGGATGGCGCCGAGCACCGGCACGGACGCGCCGGTGGTCTTCGTCAGCCCGTCGGCGACCTTCTGGCCGCCGCCCGTGCCGAACACGTCGACGATCTCGTCGCAGTGCGGACACGGCATGCCCGACATGTTCTCGACCACACCGACGATCTTCTGGTGGGTCTGCACCGCGATCGAACCGGCCCGCTCGGCGACCTCGGCCGCCGCCTGCTGCGGAGTGGTGACGACCAGGATCTCCGCGTTCGGCACCAGCTGCGCGACCGAGATCGCGATGTCACCGGTGCCCGGCGGCAGGTCGAGCAGCAGGACGTCCAGGTCGCCCCAGTACACGTCGGCGAGGAACTGCTGGAGCGCGCGGTGCAGCATCGGGCCGCGCCACACCACCGGCGCGTTGCCCGGAGTGAACATGCCGATGGAGATGACCTTCACGCCGTTCGCCGACGGCGGCATGATCATGTTCTCGACCTGGGTCGGACGGCCGTCCACGCCCAGCATGCGCGGCACGCTGTGGCCGTAGATGTCGGCGTCCACGACACCGACCTTCAGCCCGTCGGCGGCCATCGCCGCCGCCAGGTTGACCGTCACCGAGGACTTGCCGACGCCGCCCTTGCCGGAGGCGACCGCGTACACCCGGGTCAGCGAGCCCGGCTTGGCGAAGGGGACCTCGCGCTCGGCCGTCGTGCCGCGCAGCGCGGCCGCGAGTTCCTTGCGCTGCTCGTCGCTCATCACGTCGAGCGTGACGTCGACGCGGGTCACGCCCTCGACACGCGAGACCGCCTCCGTCACGCGCTGGGTGATCGTGTCGCGCATCGGACAGCCGGAGACGGTGAGGTAGACCGTGACGGCGACCGTGCCGTCGTCACCGATCTCCACCGACTTGACCATGCCGAGCTCGGTGATGGGTCTGTTGATCTCGGGGTCGTTCACCGTCGCCAGTGCTTCGAGCACCGCGTCTTCCGTAGCCATACGGACGATGGTACGGCGCCGACCACCGGCGCCGGAAAGCCCCGTCAACGGTCGGGTACGTCACTGTGCCGATCGCCGTCCGGCGGGAATACATCACGCCGCTCCCCGTCCCGGGATTCCAGCTCCTTCAGCATGTCCTGGAGCTCCGAGCGCATCCAGTCGCGCGTCGCCACCTCGCCCAGGCCCATCCGCAGCGCCGCGATCTCCCGGGTCAGGTACTCGGTGTCGGCGATCGACCGCTCGTTCTGCTTGCGGTCCTGCTCCAGGTTCACCCGGTCCCGGTCGTCCTGCCGGTTCTGCGCCAGCAGGATCAGCGGCGCCGCGTACGAGGCCTGCAGGGACAGCGCCAGGGTCAGGAAGATGAACGGGTACTCGTCGAACTTCAGCGGCGGCGGGGCGAACACGTTCCACAGCACCCAGACGACGATCGTCAGGGTCATCCAGACCAGGAAGCGCCCCGTCCCCAGGAAGCGGGCGATCCGCTCCGACAGCCGCCCGAACGCCTCCGGGTCGTACTCCGGCAGCAGCCTCGCCCGCCGTTCGCGCGGGAGGTCGAGCCGGATCCGCGGCAATGCCGGGCGGTCCCGCTCCCGGTCCCGTTCCTGCGCGCGCTCAGCCACCGGCCACCCCCTCCTCGTGGAACTCCGTCTCCCGCCAGTCGTCCGGCAGCAGGTGGTCGAGCACGTCGTCCACCGTCACCGCCCCGAGCAGCGAACCGCTCTCGTCCACCACCGGAGCCGCCACCAGGTTGTACGCGGCGAAATAGCTGGTGACGGCCGGCAGCGGAGTGGCCGGGCCGAGCGGCGGCAGATCGCTGTCCACCAGCGCGCCGACCAGCGTGAACGGCGGGTCCCGCAGCAGCCGCTGGAAGTGCACCGTGCCCAGGTACTTCCCCGTCGGCGTCTCGTCCGGCGGCCGGCACACGTACACCTGCGCCGCGAGCGCGGGGGACAGGTCCTGCTGACGCACCCGGGCCAGCGCGTCGGCGACCGTGGCGTCCGGGCGCAGCACGATCGGCTCCGTCGTCATCAGACCGCCCGCGGTCCGCTCCTCGTACGCCATGAGCCGGCGCACGTCGGCCGCCTCCTCCGGCTGCATCAGCGTCAGCAGCCGCTCCTTGTCCTCCTCGGGGAGCTCCGAGAGCAGGTCGGCCGCGTCGTCCGGGTCCATCGCCTCCAGGACGTCGGCGGCCCGCTCCTCCTTCAGCTTGCCCAGGATCTCGATCTGGTCGTCCTCCGGCAGCTCCTCCAGGACGTCGGCGAGCCGGTCGTCGTCGAGGGCGGCGGCGACCTCGGCCCGTCGCTTCGGGGACAGGTGGTGCAGCACGTTCGCCAGGTCGGCGGGGCGCAGCCGCTCGAAGGTGGCGACCAGGTTCTCGGCGCCCTGCCCGTGCTCCTCCAGCGAGAAGCCGGTGACGGCCGACCACTCCACGGTCAGCGTCTCGCCCTTGCGGCGCAGCGCCCCGCCCTTGCCGCGCCGCACGAAGACCTTGTCGATCTCCCAGTCGCGGCGGGCGGGCAGCTGCTGGATGGACACGTCGAGGACGGTGACCTCCTCGCCCTCCCGCCCGTCGGGACCGACCAGCCGCACCCGCCGGTCGAGGAGCTCGCCGAGGACCAGCCGTTCGGTCGGGCGCTGCTCGAAGCGGCGCATGTTGACCACGCCGGTGGTGATGACCTGCCCGGACTCGACGCCGGTGATCCGGGTCATCGGCACGAAGACCCGCCGCCGCGACAGCACCTCGACCACCATGCCGAGCAGCCGCGGGGGCCTGCGGCCCACCCGCAGCATGGCCACCAGGTCCCGGACGCGCCCGACCTGGTCGCCGACCGGGTCGAAGACGGGGACCCCGGCGAGGTGGGAGACGAAGATGCGGGGGGCGCCTGCCGCCATGCCACGCGCCTCCTCGGTGCCGCACGATTCGGGTCGATGTCGGGCTGTCATCCCGCTTGCCGGGTTCAGGCTAGCCCGTACCGGTGCGGGGCGCTTCGGCAGAGCGCCCGTCCGGCTGCCTGCGGAGCGGTGTCCCGGCCCGGGTACGCTGCGGTCTGCCGTCCCCACCGGCACCCGGTTTCCACCGGCCCGTCCCCCCATCGACCCGAGAGGCGCCCAGGTGACCGTCCTCCGTCCGTCCTCGCGTATCCGCGGGGCCGTCCTGCCGCTGGCGCTCAGCGCCGGTCTCCTGTCGGGCCTGACCGCCTGCGCGGCCGACCCGGACGAGGGGACGAACGGCGTGGGGAAGCTCGACCCGACGGCCATCGAGGAGAAGGCCCAGTCGGCGGCCGACGCGGCCAAGGCCGTACGGCTGTCCGGCACGCTGGTCAGCAAGGGCGGCACGTACAAGCTGAACATGCGGCTCAAGCAGGACGGCGCCGCGGGCTCGGTGACCACGAAGAACAGCACCTTCGAACTGCTGCGGGTCGGCGAGGCGCTCTATCTGAAGGCCGACGCGGCCTTCTGGGAGCACGAGGACACGCCGTCGAACACGCCCGCCGAGTCGGGGGACGCCGGTTCCGAGGCCGCCGACAAGCTCGACGACATGTACGTGAAGGTGCCGCAGGACGACCCCTCCTACAAGCAGCTGCGCGGCTTCACCGACATGGACCTGCTGCTCGACGGGCTGATCGGGCTGCACGGTGACGTCGTGAAGGGCGACTACGACAAGATCGGCGGCATCCGCACGGTCAACGTCAAGGGCGGCGAGGACGGCGAGGGCGGCTCCCTCGACGTCTCCCTCCAGGGCACCCCGTTCCCGCTGCGCTTCGCGCGGGGCGGCGGCGCCGGTGTGGTGATCCTGTCCGAGTGGGACAAGGACTTCCCGCTGGCCGAGCCGTCGAAGGGCCAGACCCTGGACTACGGCAAGCAGCTGCCCCGTACGTAGGGGTCCCTCGTACGTAAGGGGGGCTGCGTACGGGAAGGGTCCCCGTCACCTCAGGGGCTCCGTACGCAGGGGTCCCCGTACGCAGGGGTCCCCCGGCCGTCAGTGGCCCTTGCGGCGCTTCTTCCCGAACAGCAGCTTCGGCAGGCCCGCCGGGATCGGGCGGCGGGTGATGCCCGGGGACGGCAGAGGCACGGCGGCCAGCGAACCGTCCGGGAGGTCGGTGGTCGACGACCGCGGTTCCAGGCGCACCACCCGGCACTCGCGGGCCCAGCGCTCCGGCATCGCCTCGCCGTCGGAGGCGTTGAGCCGCTTGCCCTTCAGCTCGGCGACCGCGGCGTCCCACTCCTCCGTGCCCGGCGCCACCTCGCGCACGGCGGCCGTCCAGGCGACGATCCGGCCGCCCTTGTCCTTGCTGCGCACGGTGACCTCGGCGGTGCCGCCGTCCACCAGGCCCGGCAGCGGCTGCTCGCCGGGGCCGTCGCCGACGACATGCGCGGCGCCGTCGTGCCAGACGTGCCACAGCGCCCGGGCAGCCGGAGCCTCGCCCCGTACCCAGATGAGGCCGGACTTCTTGGTGGCCTCCTCGACGAGGGCGGGCCCGAGCGACTGATCGGTCATGGCCGAAGCCTATCGACAGCCGCCGGTGCTCGGGCCGGCCGTCGCCGCTCCGGTGGGCTGCCGGTGCTCCGGCCGGCCGTCGCCGCTCCGGTCGGCTGCCGGTGCTCCGGCCGTCGCCGCTACAGCCAGCCGTTGCGCTTCAGCGTGCGGTGGATGGCGAAGCAGATGACGGCGATGCCGCCGAGCACCATCGGATAGCCGTACCTCCAGTGCAGCTCCGGCATGTGGTCGAAGTTCATGCCGTAGACGCCGCAGACCGCCGTGGGGACGGCGATGATCGCCGCCCACGAGGTGATCTTGCGCATGTCCTCGTTCTGCGCGACGGTCGCCTGCGCCAGGTTGGCCTGGAGGATCGAGTTGAGCAGCTCGTCGAAGCCGACGACCTGCTCCTGCACGCGCGCGAGGTGGTCGGCGACGTCACGGAAGTACTTCTGGATGTCCGGGTCGACCAGCCGCATCGGCCGCTCGCTGAGCAGCTGCATCGGGCGCAGCAGCGGCGTGACCGCCCGCTTGAACTCCAGTACCTCACGCTTGAGCTGGTAGATCCGGCCGGTGTCGGCGCCGCGCGTGGAGCCCTTCGCGGGGGGCGAGAAGACGTCGATCTCGATCTGGTCGATGTCGAGTTCGACCGCGTCGGCCACCGCGATGTAGCCGTCGACGACGTGGTCGGCGATGGCGTGCAGAACGGCGGACGGGCCCTTGGCGAGGAGCTCCGGCTCGCCCTGGAGGCGGTGGCGGAGGTTGCGCAGCGAACCCTGGCCGCCGTGCCGGACGGTGATGACGAAGTCGGGGCCGGTGAAGACCATCACCTCGCCGGTCTCCACCACCTCGCTGGTGGCGGTGAGTTGGGTGTGCTCGACGTAGTGGATCGTCTTGAAGACGGTGAAGAGGGTGTCGTCGTACCGCTCCAGCTTCGGCCGCTGGTGGGCGTGCACGGCGTCCTCGACGGCCAGCGGGTGCAGCCCGAACTCGGCGGCGATACCGGCGAATTCGGCCTCGGTCGGCTCGTGCAGACCGATCCAGGCGAAGCCTCCGCTCTCCCGCACCTGGCGCATCGCGCCGCGCGGGGTCAGGCACGCCCGGTCGTCGACGCGGCGCCCGTCGCGGTAGACGGCGCAGTCGACGACGGCGGTGGCGGCCGTGGGGTCGCGGGTGGCGTCGTAGTTGGCGTACGGGGAGGTGCCGGCGCCGGCGCCGGGGGTCTTGCGCAGGGAGTGCCGCAGGGACGGGCGGACGGCGGCGCGGAGGTCGCGGATCATCGACATGGCGTGCTGCTCCTTCACGGAGAGGCCGTCGGCGAGCATGGCGCAACCCGGAATGGGGACGGGGGGTGACGTCGTCCACAAAGCGGGCGGCACCGGAGGATCGCGGTGACGGCGTTCGCTACAGACAGGCAAAAAAGAGATGTGCTCTTCCGTCGTACGCGATGCCGGAGAGGAGAGGCCGTAAGACCGTCAGGCCTGGATCACCGGAGGGAGGAACGCACCGGGCTCGGGTGCGGTGCGGCGGAAGAGCGGCTGGTACTGCCCGATCGACTTCGATCCATCGCAGTCCCACCTCCTCCGGCCGGTCCCCCGTGAGGGATGACGTGTGACGAGCAGTCGGGAACCCCGACCAGTGGCCAAGACTATCAGTCGACCGAGGGTCAATCCCTTCCTTTGCCCGTTCCATACGCGCTTTATGCTCGCCGCATGGGAGAAATTCTTGCGCTGGTCGAGGCCCGGCTCCGTACGGCCCTCGGCGAGCCGGACGCACGGGCCGCGGTCACCTTCCTCGGCACCGACCGCATCGAGGTGCTCCGCTTCGTCGACACCGACGCCGGTCTCGTGCGCTACGCGACCCTCGGCATGTCCGCCCAGCCGATGGCGGACCCGACCGCCGTGCTCGCCGACCCGGTGAAGGGCCCCCGCGCCGAGCTGGTCCTCTCCGTACGGGCCGGGCTCGCCGACACCGACAAGGTGCTGCGCCCGCTCGCGGTCCTGGCCGCCTCCCCGCAGGTGGAAGGCGTGGTCGTGGCTCCCGGCGCCTCCCTCGACGTGGGGGAGCCGCTGTGGCCGGGCGCCCCCTTCAGCTCGGTGCTGGTCGCCGAGCCGGGCGGGCTCGTGGAGGACCTGGAGCTGAACGAGGCGATGGATCCCGTGCGCTTCCTTCCGCTGCTGCCGATGACGTCGAACGAGGCCGCGTGGAAGCGGGTGCACGGGGCGCAGGCCCTGGAGGAGCGCTGGCTGGCGAACGGCACGGACCTGCGCGACCCGCTGCGGCGTTCGGTGACCCTGGACTGACGGCGGACCGGCGACCGGCGGTGGACTGACGGCGGACTGACGACCGGCGGTGGAGGGACGGCAGACCGGCGGTGGGCGGGCGGTGGACCGGCGGTGGACCGGCGGCGGGCGGGCGGCGGACCAGCGGTGGACCGGCGGTCGGTGCCGTGCTGCGCGGCCACCGGTGCCCGACGGAGGGTGAACGGTTCCGGCCGGACGGGTGATCATCGGTGATCGTCCTTGACGCGGGGCTCCCGTGGTAGGACCGTTGAGCCCTATGAGGGGCGAACCCAGTTGCCCGAAGTGCGGTGGCCGGGTCAGGGCGCCCGGTCTCTTTGCCGACTCGTGGCAGTGCGACGTGCATGGCTCGGTGTACCCGCTGCAGCCCGTGATCCCGCCCAGCGTCGAGGCCCTCGGTGTCGTGGTGCACCGGGCCCACGTGCCGGTGTGGATGCCGTGGCCCCTGCCCGTCGGATGGCTCTTCACCGGGGTCGCGTACGCCGGTGACGATCGCAGCGGGGGGCGCGCGACCGCCGTCGCCTGCTCGGGGCCCGGTCCGCTCGGCGGCATCGGAGAGCTGCTGCTCGTCGCCGAGGAGCTCGGCGTCGGACTCGGGGCGCGTTACGCGGGCATCGACGGACCCGATCCGGGACCCGGCATGTCGATCGACAAGCCGCCACAGGTCAAGGTGCTCGCCGCCGGCCGGCCGACCCCGCTCTGGCACGTCAACGGCACCCCGCAGGACCGCGCGGTCTTCGCGGGCGAGGCCCGGGGGCTGTGGCTGTGGGCGATCGTCTGGCCCGAGCAGTCCGGCCTGCTGATGTACGACGAGCTGGTGCTGACCGACCTGCGGGACGCGGGCGCGGAGGTCGAGCTGCTGCCCTGCGGGGCGCTCACGCCGAGACTGCTGTCGTGAGGCGGCCGGGGTAGGCCGGGGTAGCCCGGGGTGGGTAAGGGGTGACGGGTTCGACGGAACCGTACGAGTGTGTTCGATTCGCCCGTTATGCTGGAGCGTCCCATCGTCCGCCCCCGAACCCTGGAGCCCCGCGTCGTGCGCATCGATCTGCACACCCACTCCACGGCATCGGACGGCACGGACACCCCGGCCGAGCTCGTGCGCAAGGCTGCCGCCGCCGGCCTCGACGTCGTCGCGCTGACCGACCACGACACCACGCGCGGACACGCCGAGGCGATCGCCGCCCTGCCCGAGGGGCTGACCCTGGTCACCGGGGCCGAGCTGTCCTGCCGCCTGGACGGCGTGAGCCTGCACATGCTGGCGTACCTCTTCGACCCCGAGGAGCCCGCCCTCGTCGCCGAGCGCGAGCTGGTCAGGGACGACCGGGTGCCGAGGGCGCGCGCGATGGTCGGCAAGCTCCAGGAGCTCGGCGTCCCCGTCACCTGGGAGCAGGTCGCCCGGATCGCCGGCGACGGCTCCGTGGGCCGTCCGCACGTCGCCGAGGCCCTCGTCGAGCTGGGTGTCGTGCCGGACGTCTCCGGCGCCTTCACGGCCGAGTGGCTCGCCGACGGCGGCCGCGCCTACGTGGAGAAGCACGAGCTGGACCCGGTGGACGCGATCCGCCTGGTCAAGGCCGCCGGCGGGGTCACCGTCTTCGCCCACCCGCTGGCCGTCAAGCGCGGCGAGTGCGTGCCGGAGTCCGCGATAGCCCGCCTGGCCGAGGCCGGTCTGGACGGCATCGAGGTCGACCACATGGACCACGACGAGCCGACCCGGGCGCGGCTGCGCGGACTTGCGAAGGAGCTGGGGCTGCTGACCACCGGCTCCAGCGACTACCACGGCAGCCGCAAGACCTGCGGCCTCGGCGACTTCACCACCGACCCCGAGATCTTCGGCGAGATCACCCGCCGCGCGACGGGCGCCTTCCCGGTGCCGGGCGCCGGCGGACGCGTCTAGCCGGGCGCCTGTCGCCGGTCGTCCGCCGCCGGTCGCCGGTCTTCCGGCGCGGTGCCGGTCGTCGCACCAGGTTCACGGCCGGGGCGCGCCGCTGAGGTCCCCCCGCCGGTGTCGCCCGCCGTCCGGGCCTTCAGATCGCTCCGCCTGACCGCTCGCGTGATGCCGACTGTGGTCGCTTGCGCGATGGCAGGTGTGATCGCTCGCGTGATGCCGGCTGTGGTCGCTCGCGTGATCGCGAGCGGTCGGCGCGCTCGTGACCGGTGGCGGCCCTGCTCGTGACCGACCGCGTGATCGTGACCGGCGCACTCTTCCTCCCTGTCGGGCCGCATCCTGCCCCTGCTCCGGAATCCCCAGTTCCGGATGTTCTTGTACACCCCTTTCCCGCAAGGCTCTTCACCGTGTTCGACGTCGCCGTCTTCGGCTCGCTGTTCCTGACGCTCTTCGTGATCATGGATCCCCCCGGGATCACCCCGATCTTCCTGGCCCTGACCTCCGGCCGTGCCGCCAAGGTCCAGCGCCGCATGGCCTGGCAGGCCGTCGCGGTCGCCTTCGGTGTCATCACCGTCTTCGGCATCCTCGGCCAGCAGATCCTGGCCTATCTGCACGTCTCCGTGCCCGCCCTGATGATCGCGGGCGGTCTGCTCCTGCTGCTCATCGCGCTCGACCTGCTCACCGGCAAGACGGACGAGCCGAAGCAGACCAAGGACGTCAACGTCGCCCTCGTACCGCTGGGCATGCCGCTGCTCGCGGGCCCCGGCGCCATCGTGTCCGTCATCCTCGCCGTGCAGCACGCCGACAGCGTCGCCTCGCAGGTGTCCGTGTGGACCGCCATCGCCGCCATGCACGTGGTGCTCTGGCTGACCATGCGCTACTCGCTGGTGATCATCCGGGTCATCAAGGACGGCGGTGTCGTCCTGGTGACGCGCCTCGCCGGCATGATGCTCTCCGCGATCGCCGTGCAGCAGATCATCAACGGCGTGACCCAGGTGATCCAGGGCTCCTGAGGCCCGAGCTCACCCAGCTGCCACTGCGCCCCCGTACGGATTCCGCTGCTGCGGAGTCCATGCGGGGGCGCGGTGTGTCTGTGCGCGGTACCGACGCGGCGTTACGAGGCCGTGGTGTCGGCCGGACGGATCCAGATGCGCTGGCCGATCGAAGCGGCCTGCTGCACGATCCCGTTGACGGAGGCGGCGTCCACGACGGTCCGGTCGACGGGCGTACCGTCGATGTCGTCGAGTCGCAGGATTTCGAAGCGCATGGGGCTTCTCCCTTCGTCTGAGTTGATCCTCCTGGTGGAGAACTGCGTTACGTACGGGTCCAACGGGATGCACCCTGCAAACATTCCCTACGCTAAGGAAATTTTTTGGATGACTAACTACCCACCGGTAGGGAACGACGGGCCGGGCGAGATCCTGGCCCGCCTGGAGCGCACCAACGAGCTCCTCCAGCGGATGCTGGCCGAGGTGGCCAAGACCCCGTCTACCCACGCCATCTTCGTCGACGCGGGTTACGTCTATGCTTCCGCCGGATTGCTGGTCGCGGGCACCGAGGACCGCCGCAACTTCGACCTCGACGCCGAGGGCCTCATCGACGCCTTCATCGACACCGCGCGCACGATCTTCGCCGACAGCAGGCTGCTGCGCGTCTACTGGTACGACGGAGCCCGGCGCCGCATCCACACCGCCGAGCAGCAGGCCGTCGCCGAGCTCCCCGACGTCAAGGTCCGCCTCGGCAACCTCAACGCCAACAACCAGCAGAAGGGCGTCGACTCCCTCATCCGCAGCGACCTGGAGTCCCTGGCCCGGCACCGCGCCATCAGCGACGCCGCCCTGGTCGGCGGAGACGAGGACCTCGTCTCCGCCGTCGAGGCCGCCCAGGGCTACGGCGCCCGCGTCCACCTGTGGGGCATCGAGGCCGCCGAGGGGAGCAGCAACCAGGCCGAGCCGCTGCTCTGGGAGGTCGACAGCCGGCGCGTCTTCGACCTCGACTTCTGCCGGCCGTACGTGACCCGCAAGCCCGTCACGCTGTACGAGAACGAGGGCGAGCCCCCGCCCTCGCGCGACGAGGTCCGCTTCGTCGGCGCGCAGATCGCCGCCGCCTGGCTCGCCGAACGCGGCCGCGACCGGCTCGCGGAACTCCTCCCCGGCGACCCCTATCTGCCGGGCACCTACGACCAGGACCTCCTCGTCGAGGCGGAACGGCTCCTCAGCCGGTCCCTGCGCGGCCACGCTCCGCTGCGCCGGGCGCTGCGGGACGGCTTCTGGCAGCATCTGCGGGCGCAGTACTGACCTGGGCCGCCAGGTCCCAGAACGCGGTCAGCCGGGCGGCCAGCTCCTTGGGGTGCGACACGTTGGGGGAGTGACCGGCGCCCACCACGACCGTGTGGTGCGCGCCGGTACGGGCGGCCGCCGCCGCGAGCGCCGCCGTCGGCCAGACCATCTCCTCGTCGCCGTACGCGATGTGCAGCGGCATCCCGAGATCCGCCAGCGCGGCGAGCGCCGCCGTACCGTCCGGATCGGCCAGGAGCAGCCGCCCCGCGCCCGACAACTGGGCGATCCGGGTGGTCATCCACCGCCGCCGCAGGAACGCCACGATCTCGTCCGGATCCGCCAGACCCGGCTGCTCGCCCCGGCTGTCCAGCCAGCGGGTCGCCTGCCACACCCGCTCCTTCGGCAGCAGCGCGAGCGCGCCCCGCAGGGCCCGCACCCGCACCCGCTGCGGCCGTGCGACCCGTCCCGGTCCCGAGGACAGCAGGGTCAGCGAGGCGAACGCGTCCGGCGCGAGCTCGGCCGCCGCCCGGGCCACCAGACCACCGAACGAGTGCCCCAGCAGATGCACCGGCCCGTCGCCCAGCGCCGCCGCCTGCGCGACCACGTCGAGCGCGAGCGCCTTCCGCCGGTAGGCGGCCCGGCCACGCGGCCCCGGCGTCTCGTGCTGCCCCCGCCCGTCGACGGCGACCGCCCGGTACCCCGCCTCGCCCAGCGGGCCGAGCAGCGCGAGGAAGTCCTCCTTGCTGCCCGTGTACCCCGGCAGCAACAGCGCGGTCCCCCGTGCCACCGCCGTGCCGGCGGCGGTGTCCAGCACGGCGAACCCACCCCGCGCGGTGACGAGCCGATAGGCACGGGTACGCGGCGGCAACGCCAGGGACCGGGGCTTGCTCATACAGGGACTTTAACCGGACCGACGCGTACCGCCCGCGGCGACTTCGCGGGGAGGTGGGGTGCGCCGGGGCGGTGGCCGACCGTCTGTGGGCGGTGCGGGTCCATGAGCCTGGCAGGCGACCGGCTGAGGTCGGCGCGGGCCGTGGGCCGCGGGGCGGCGGGCGGGGGCTCGCGGTCAGCAGTCTGGGGCACTTCGGAGGCGCCGCTCTTCTCTGCTCACCTCGGAAACGCGGAACTCTCACCGACGGCGGCAAGAAGCTGGAAGGGGAGCTCTCGGTCCCCCTGGCCGATAGTGAGGCCGAGCCAGCGGCCGGCAGACGGCACCCGCCAAACCTGCATGTCCACGGCGACATTGCACAAGTAGCTCAACGGCTCGGGCGCCTCGTTGCCGGGGTGGCCCGGGTCGTCAAGCCCGAGGTAAGGCCGCAAGTCGACAGCCTCCGGGGCACCCCAGCGACCAGTGAGAACGACAGCCAGCGCGGCAAGGTCGGCTGCCAGCTCCCCTTTGGCCGCGTTGACGATCTCGGTGCTCCGGTCTTCCCAGAAGTCCTGGCTCTCTCGGAGCACCGCCAGGTGGAAGCCGGGCCCGCCCCACTGCCCGTTCGCGTCCGGTCGTCCTTCCTCGTCAGGAAAGGGCCGAAGGATCAAGCCATCGAGGATCGGCAACGGGTCGTCGGCGTGGTCTGCGGACGGGTTCTGAGGGGGCATGGTCGAAGCGTAGCTTCGCGGCCCAGCCGCTACGGCCGGACCGTCGGGGCAGCTCGACCCACGTCACGAATATCGGACAGAGGCCGGGTCAGCTGCCTCCCGAAGTGGTGAACATTCGCTGTCCGTTCTCGTGGACAAAGCCAGGGGCGAGGGGGCGCGTGCGGGGTCTCGGCGAGGGCCGGGCCGCTTGGCCCAGGGCGGGCAGGTCGGTCCGGCGGCAGGCGGGGTCGCCGAGCGCGGTCGGGAACTGTCTGCGCACGCGGCCGGGCACGGGCCGGCCCGTCGACAGGGGCGCCGGCAGGCGGCTTGCCCCGCCCCGTACGAGCTCTCGGTCCCGCACCGCCGGCCGGCCGGGCTGGGAGTCGGGCCCATGCGGGGACTGCGGAGCCGTCCAGGGCACAACGCACCGTGGCCCGGACCCTCAGGAGAGGGGCCGGGCCACGGTGGCGCTCGGTGCTTACGCCTCCGCCGGGGCCTCCGGCTGGGCGGCGGCCTTCTTGGCGGCGCGCTTGCGCGGCGCCTTCGGGGCCTCGGGCGTCTCGGCCGTCTCCGCGACGGCCTTCTTGGTCGTACGGCGACGGGTCGTCGTCTTCGGCTCCGACGCGTCCGGTGCCTCGGCGACCACGGCCTTCTTGGCGACCCGCTTGCGCGGCGCCTTGGGCGCGGCCTCGGCGACCGGCTCGGCGGCGGCTTCCGCGACCGGCTCGGCGACGGCCTTCTTGACGGTCCGCTTGCGCGGGGCCGCCTTCTTCGGCTCCTCGGCCTCGGCCGGGATCTGCGCCGTGTCGGCGGCCGGAGCCTCGGCCACGACGGCCTTCCTGGCGGTCCGCTTGCGCGGCGCCTTCGGCGCGGCCTCGGCGACCGGCTCGGCGGCGGTCTCAGCGACCGGCTCGGCGACCGAGTCGGCGACGACCTCCGTGGCGGCCTGGGCGACGGCCTTCTTGGCGGTCCGCTTGCGCGGCGCGGCCTTCTTCGGCTCCTCGGCGGGCGTCTCGACCGGTGCGGCCTCGACGATCACCACGGCCTCGGCGGCCGGGGTCGACGTGACCGGGCTGGAGACCCGGCGGGGCGCCCGGCGGCGGGCCGGCTTCGGCTCCTCGACGGGGGCGGCGGCCGGGGCCTCCGGCTCCTTCGGGGCCTCGACCGTCGCGGTCGTGGTCGTCACCGGACGCGTCACACGGCGACGCTGACGCGGCGCCGAGGGAGCCGTCACGGCCGTCTCGGCGGCCTGCGCCGGTACGACGGCGGTCACGGCGGTCGCCTCGGGGGCCTTCTTCGGCTCCTCGGCGGCCTGGGCCGGCACCTTGGTGGCGGCCAGCGCGGCGGCGGCCGTCTCGACCGTCTGGAAGGTCACGGTGTCCTCGGCCGGACGCCGGACCCGGCGGCGGCGCGGAGCCGGCGTCGGGGCAGGGAGGGCCACGGCGACCGAGCCGGAGACCGAGGTCTCGGCGGCCTCCGCGCGCGCCCCACGGCCACGGCGGCGACGCGGTGCGCTCTCCGCGGCGGCCGGTGCCGGGGCCGGAGCCTCGACGGGCCGGGAGGGCGCTTCGGCGACCGGAGCCTGGGCGGTGCGGCCCTCGGAAGCCCGCTTCCGGGTGCGCCGGGCACGCGGCTCGGCCGGCGCGGCCACCTCGGTGGCGGGAGCCTCGGTGACCGCAGCCTCGACGGACGGGGCCTCCACGGCCGGAGCCTCGGGAGCCGGCGCCTCGGCCACGGGGGCCTCGGCCGTGCCGCCCTCGGCGGACCGGGTACGGGTGCGGGTGCGAGTGCGGCCCGTGCGGGTCTCCGTCGCCGGGGCGGAAGCCTCGACGGCCGGAGTCTCGACGGCGGGGGCCTCGGCGGCCGGGGCCTCCACCGCGGGCGCCTCGACGGCGGCCGGCTGGGCGCCCGCCACCGGGATGCCCTGACCCGTACCGCCCGTGCCGCGCGTACGGCGGCGGCGGGGGCGGCGCGGGCCCGAGGCGTCGTCGGTGTCCGGGCCGGCGGCCGGGGCCGGGGCGGCGGACTGCTCGACGGCGTCCGTGACGGTCTCGCCGCCCCGGGTGCGGCGACGCTGGCGCGGCGCACGGGCGCGCGCCGGGCGCTCCTCGGTCCGCTCCTGCTTCTCCTGGCGCGGGCCACGGCCACGACGGCCGCCCGGCTCGCCCAGGTCCTCCAGCTCCTCCGCGTCCAGGCCCGCACGGGTCCGCTCGGCGCGCGGCAGGATGCCCTTGGTGCCCTCGGGGATGTCCAGCTCGCTGTACAGGTGCGGGGAGCTGGAGTACGTCTCGACCGGGTCGTGGAAGTCCAGCTCAAGCGCCTTGTTGATCAGCTGCCAGCGCGGGATGTCGTCCCAGTCGACCAGCGTGATCGCCGTACCGCTCGCGCCCGCGCGGCCGGTGCGGCCGATGCGGTGCAGGTAGGTCTTCTCGTCCTCGGGGGTCTGGTAGTTGATGACGTGGGTGACGCCCTCGACGTCGATGCCGCGCGCGGCGACGTCGGTGCAGACGAGCACGTCGACCTTGCCGTTGCGGAAGGCGCGCAGCGCCTGCTCGCGGGCGCCCTGGCCGAGGTCACCGTGGACCGCGCCGGAGGCGAAGCCGCGGCGCTCCAGCTGCTCGGCGATGTCGGCCGCCGTGCGCTTCGTACGGCAGAAGATCATCGCGAGCCCGCGGCCGTTGGCCTGCAGGATGCGGGAGACCATCTCCGGCTTGTCCATCGAGTGCGCGCGGTAGACGTGCTGCTTGATGTTGGCGACCGTGACGCCCTCGCCCTCCGGCGAGGTGGCCCGGATGTGCGTGGGCTGCGACATGTAGCGGCGGGCCAGGCCGATGACGGCGCCCGGCATGGTCGCCGAGAACAGCATGCTCTGGCGCTTCGCCGGAAGCATGCTCATGATCTTCTCGACGTCCGGCAGGAAGCCGAGGTCGAGCATCTCGTCCGCCTCGTCCAGGACCAGGGCCCGGACGTGCGAGAGGTCGAGCTTGCGCTGGCCGGCCAGGTCGAGCAGGCGGCCGGGGGTGCCGACGACGATGTCGACGCCCTTCTTCAGGGCCTCGACCTGCGGCTCGTAGGCGCGGCCGCCGTAGATGGCGAGGACGCGCACGTTGCGCACCTTGCCGGCGGTCAGCAGGTCGTTGGTCACCTGCTGGCACAGCTCGCGGGTGGGGACGACGACGAGCGCCTGCGGGGCGTCGGTCAGCTGCTCGGGCTTGGCCCGGCCGGCCTCGACGTCCGCCGGGACGGTGACGCGCTCCAGGAGGGGGAGGCCGAAACCGAGGGTCTTGCCCGTGCCGGTCTTGGCCTGGCCGATGATGTCGGTGCCGGTGAGGGCGACCGGAAGGGTCATCTCCTGGATGGGAAAGGGGGAAACGATGCCGACGGCTTCCAGGGCCTCGGCGGTCTCGGGAAGAATCCCGAGGTCTCGGAACGTAGTCAGGGTGCTGCCTCTTCTGTGAGACGCGGCCGCGAGGCGAACGAAGGGGGTCTCACCGTGCCGGGAACCTCCGGCGGGATCGGGGAAGATCTCCACCGGGTGGCGCGGGACCACTGCCGTCGCTCGAGCGTCGTGCCGCTTGAGGGACCCTTCGGCGGGCCGCCGGAAGGGCTGTCGGGCCGGAGCCGATCGGGCCACCGACCGGGCATCCTCATTCATGAACCGGCCCACGGAGTACGTCCGAACGTGCGAAAGCATGTCCGCATACTCAGCAGGCGCATTACCACTGTACCCCGGAATCGCGCATGTGTGTCGGGAGAATTCGCGACGAGGCCACGGTCACACCGGCAGACCGGCACCGGGGGCGGTCCGCGGAGCGGGCTATTGTGCGCTTCATGGAGACGCCTGACAACGCCACACCCACCGGTATCGCCGCCCAGGACTGGGCCACGGCCTCCGCCGTGCCGCAGTACCGGGCCGCCGTCATCGACCTGCTCGGCGCGCTGGCCTACGGCGAGCTCGCGGCCTTCGAGCGGCTCGCCGAGGACGCCAAGCTGGCGCCGACCCTCGCGGACAAGGCGGAGCTGGCGAAGATGGCCTCCGCCGAGTTCCACCACTTCGAGCGGCTGCGCGACCGGCTCGCCGCCGTGGACGCGGAGCCGACGACCGCGATGGAGCCGTTCGCCCGCGCGCTGGACGACTTCCACCGCCAGACCGCGCCCTCCGACTGGCTCGAGGGCCTGGTCAAGGCGTACGTGGGCGACTCGATCGCCAGTGACTTCTACCGCGAGGTCGCGGTCCGGCTCGACTCCGACACCCGCGCGCTCGTGCTGTCCGTGCTCGACGACACCGGCCACGGCAACTTCGCCGTGGAGAAGGTCCGCGCGGCGATCGACAGCGACCCGCGCGTGGGCGGCCGGCTCGCCCTGTGGGCCCGCCGGCTGATGGGCGAGGCCCTGTCCCAGGCGCAGCGCGTCGTCGCCGAGCGCGACGCCCTGTCGACGATGCTGGTCGGCGGAGTGGACGGGATGGCGGCGGGCTTCGACCTCGCCGAGGTCGGCCGGATGTTCTCCCGCATCACCGAGGCGCACACCAAGCGGATGGCCGCGCTCGGCCTCGCCGCGTAAGGCGCATCACGGCACCGGGCGGCGGTCCTCACACCGCCGCTGATCGGCGCAGTCGGCGCGAGGTCGGACGCAGCAGCAGCGAGAGCAGCACCGCCGCCACCGCCACGGCGCCGGCCACGGTGGCCACGAAGTGCCCGGGGCCGAGGGCTCCATGGGTCACCAGCGCGCCGAAGACCGCCCCGAGCGAGCCCGTGGCGAGGACCAGGCCCCGTGCGGGAAGGCGGCCGGAGAACCGGTGCACGGCGGCCCAGGCCAGGGCCAAACCGAGCAGGGCGGAACCGAGGGCTTCCAGGAACACGGCGGATCACCTCGCGTGCGGTGCGGGGCGGGCAGTTCGGTCACACCCGTCCTACCCGGTCACTCGTGATGACAATCCTCCCGCCACCCCTGGGGAGCATCCGTCCCGTACCGCCTGACGTGGGCGGACACAAGGCGGAGACAGATGCGGGGACGAGGGCGGGGACGAGGGCGGAGACAGGAAGGAAGGCCCGGTGGACTGGTCCACCGGGCCTTCCTTCGTGTCACGGATCCGCTCAGAGCGCGCCGAAGCCCACCCGGCGCACCGCCGGCTCGCCGATCTCGATGTACGCGATCTTCTCGGCCGGAACCAGGACCTTGCGGCCCTTCTCGTCCGAGAGGCTGAGCAGCTGCGCCTTGCCGGCCAGCGCGTCGGACACCGCGCGCTCGACCTCCTCGGCGGACTGCCCGCTCTCCAGAACGATCTCCCGGGGTGCGTGCTGCACGCCGATCTTGACCTCCACGGCTATGTCCCTCCGAACGGTCGGCTTGCGCGTGGATCCCGCGCCGTACCCGGCCCACATTAGCCCGGTGAGGGGACGGACACGGCGCGCGTGGAAACGCCTAGAGCGAACAGCGCCGCCGACGGCGGTGCGCCCGCCCGGCGGGGCTCAGTGGCCCTCGGCGCCCAGCTGACCCTCCGCCGGGTGCAGCGGGAAGCCGGCGATGCCGCGCCAGGCGAGCGAGGTCAGCAGGGACACCGCCTTGTCCCGGGGCACCGGGGACTCGCTGGAGAGCCAGTAGCGGGCGACGACCTGGGAGACGCCGCCGAGCGCCACCGCGAGGAGCATCGACTCGTCCTTCGACAGACCGGTGTCCTCGGCGATCACGTCGGAGATCGCCTCCGCGCACTGCAGCGAGACCCGGTCGACGCGCTCGCGCACGGCCGGCTCGTTGGTGAGGTCGGACTCGAAGACGAGCCGGAAGGCACCGCCCTCGTCCTCCACGTACGCGAAGTAGGCGTCCATGGTCGCCGCGACCCGCAGCTTGTTGTCCGTGGTGGACGCCAGAGCCGTGCGCACCGACTGGAGCAGCGCCTCGCAGTGCTGGTCGAGCAGGGCGAGATAGAGCTCGAGCTTGCCGGGGAAGTGCTGGTACAGCACGGGCTTGCTGACCCCGGCCCGCTCGGCGATGTCGTCCATGGCGGCCGAGTGGTAGCCCTGCGCGACGAACACCTCCTGGGCCGCGCCGAGGAGCTGGTTGCGTCGGGCACGGCGCGGCAGGCGCGTGCCCCGAGGGCGTGCTGCCTCTGTCTGCTCGATGGCGCTCACGCCGCCTCCCAAATGTCGATCCTTGCGCGCATTGGCGTCGCGCCGCCATCGTACTTTTGGGTAACCCGGCCGTGCGCGGTGCGAACGCAGAATTTCACGGACCGGACGCCCGGGGCGAGAGGCGACGGGCAACAAGATGGTCATGCGACCGTACGGAACGACAAAGGCGCCGTGGGCTACTCGGCGGTAGTCATTCCGGGCCGCCGACCGCCGGGCCACCGACCGCCGGGCCGCCGAGTGCCGGGCGGGATCGCCCCCGCTCGTACGGCCGGGCCGCACCAGCCCCTCGTACGCCGGGCTCACACGGGCGGGCAGGCGGTCCCGGACAGCGCACCTAGCGATAGTCGTCCTCGTCGAGCGCCACCACCCGCGCCTGCTCCACCGCGTCCGCGTCGTTCGCCGACTCGGGCAGCCGGCTGAGCGGCTCGTCGTCGAGCTGCTGCAGTTCGGTGTGCTGCTCGGCCGCGTCGGCCTCCGGGATCTCCTCGTCGAGCACCTGGGCTTCCTCTTCCTCGGCGAACGTGTCCGGCTCGGTCGGGTCGGCGGTCATGCGGCTCCTTCCGGCAAGCGGGGCAAGCGGTTCCGCGGGTCCTGTCCGATGACCCTCACTCCGAGCGTAGGAGCTCCCGCGCCCCGCCGCACCCCCTCTTGTGACGCCACCCACACGCGTCCGGGCGTGATCGTCTCGTAATATCGCTGCCATGTCCTCGACCGAGCTGCCGGAAACCCGGTCCGTCGCCGCACCGCCCGGGGCCGGGTCCCGCACCGTGCGGGTCGCCGACGGCGAGCGGCTGCGTTCCGTCACGCTGCCCGGACTCACGCTGACCGTGCGGTCCCGGCCCGGCGACCGGCCGGGGCTCCCGCCCGCGCTGTACGTGCACGGGCTCGGCGGCTCCTCGCTGAACTGGTCGGCCCTGATGCCGCTGCTCGCCGACCTCGTCGACGGCGAGGCGGTCGACCTGCCCGGTTTCGGCGTCTCGCCGCCGCCGGACGACGGCGACTACTCCGTCACGGCGCACGCGCGTGCGGTCATCCGGCTGCTCGACTCGGCCGGCCGCGGCCCGGTGCACCTGTTCGGCAACTCGCTGGGCGGCGCGGTCGCCACCCGGGTCGCCGCCGTGCGGCCCGACCTGGTCCGCACCCTCACCCTGATCTCACCGGCGCTGCCGGAGCTGCGCGCCCAGCGCGGCGCCTGGCCGACCGCGCTGCTCGCGCTGCCCGGGACGGCCGCGCTCTTCGCGCGGCTCACCAAGGACTGGACCCCCGAGCAGCGGGTCCGCGGCGTCCTCTCGCTCTGTTACGGGGACCCGGGCCGGGTGACCGACGAGGGCCTGCGGCACGCCGTCGAGGAGATGGAGCGGCGGCTCGAGCTGCCGTACTTCTGGGACGCGATGGCCCGCTCCTCGCGCGGCATCGTCGACGCGTACACGCTGGGCGGCCAGCACGGTCTGTGGCGGCAGGCGGAGCGGGTGCTCGCGCCGACGCTGCTGGTGTACGGCGCGCGCGACCGGCTGGTGTCGTTCCGGATGGCGCGCCGGGCGGCGGCCGCCTTCCGGGGCTCGCGGCTGCTGACGCTCCCGGACGCCGGGCACGTGGCGATGATGGAGTATCCGGAGACCGTCGCCGCGGCGGCACGGGAGCTGATCACCGATGCCGCGCGCGCGGCGGCGGCCGAGGGCGGGAGCTGAACCGGACCGTGGGACGACATAGTCGCAAGGGCCCCGCCGCCCCGACGCCCGAACCCGGGCAGCGGCAGGCCGTGGGGCCGGGGGCGGGCACGGGACGACGCAGGCGCGTCGAGGGACAGCAGCCCCCGGGACCACCGCAGCCCCCGCACCCCTACGACCGGCAGGGCCCCGGGGCCCCGGCCGGCCACGACAGCACGCCGACCCACGGCACCCCTTCCTACGGCGCCTCGTCCTATGGCGCCCCTGCCTCTGGCGCCTCGTCCTACGGGACTCCCGCCCAGGACACGCCCGCGCACGGCACACCCGCTTACGGGACTCCCGCCCAGGGCACACCGGCTCACGGCACCCCGGCGCACGGCACGCCCCGCCACGGGAAGCCCTCCCAGGGGCCGCAGGCTCACGGCACCCCGCCGCACGGCACGCCCGCCTACGGTGCCCCGGCCCCGGGCACACCCCGCCACGGCGCCCCGTCCTCCGGCTCGCGTCGCCAGGGGGCCCCGGGCCACGGCGCGCAGGCCCCTGCCGCACCCCTCTCCGACACGCCGATGCACGGCACCCCGCGCTACGAGGGGCCGTACGACGCCACGGCCGGTTCCCCCTTCGTACGCGGCGGGCATCCCGCGCACGACGAGGGCGGGTCCCGCCCGTCCCCCGCCGCCCCCTACGTCCCCGGACCGCGGCGCGCCCCGGCTCCCTCGGCGCAGCGGCCGGGGGAGGAGCGGGACGAGGCGGACGAGGCCCGTGAGGCGAGCGAGGCGAGCGAGGCGAGCGAGGCGGCAGAGGAGCGCAAGACCGCGAAGGCCGGCGGGACGGGCCGTACCCTCACCGGGATCGCCGCGGCGGCGATCACCACCGTGCTCGCCGTCGTCGTCGCCGGTCAGGTCGCCGAGCGCGAGAGCGGCGCCGTGCCCCGCCCCCTGGCGGCCGACGGCCCCGCCGACCGGGTCGGTGCCGAGAGCCCCGCGTCCCGCTCCGACGAGCGGGCCACCCCGGCGAAACCGGCGCCCGCGGCCCCGCCGTCGTACGAGCAGCTGATGGCCCGCCAGTTCCCCGTCGACCCCGGCCTGAAGGGCTCCGGACGGTTCACCGCGGTCCCCGGTTTCGACAAGGCGCCCGGCAAGGGCCGCAAGATCCGCTACCGGGTCGACGTGGAGCAGGGGCTCGGGCTCGACGCGGCGCTGTTCGCGCAGGCGGTGCAGAAGACCCTCAACGACCGGCGCAGCTGGGCCGGGAACGGGGCGATGACCTTCGAGCGGATCTCCTCCGGAGAGCCCGAGTTCGTCGTCACCCTGGCGAGCCCGGGGACCACCGGCGACTGGTGCGCCAAGTCCGGCCTGGACACCACCATCGACAACGTGTCCTGCGACTCCGCCTCCACCGAGCGCGTGATGATCAACGCGTTCCGCTGGGCGCAGGGGTCGGAGACCTTCGGGCCGAAGGCCATGCACGCCTATCGCCAGATGCTCATCAACCACGAGGTCGGACACCGGCTCGGGCACAGTCACGTGATCTGCCGCACGCCGGGCGCGCTCGCCCCCGTGATGCAGCAGCAGACCAAGTCGCTGGACATCGACGGCGTCAAGTGCCGCCCCAACCCCTGGGTGCACCCCGGTAGTTGACGCGCGGGCCCACACCACGGCCTGACCGAGCGTGACGGGTTCGCCGCTTAGCGCGACGGAACGCGACCGTGGTGGGAAAGTTACGTGCATTCACCCCTTCCGGTGGTGCGACGGACAACCGTCCGTCGCACCACCGGCATATCCGCTTACGTTCTTCCCGCTGCGGGTCACCGGACCGAACGGTGACCGCCGTCACGGGAGAACGGGGGTGTGCTCATGCGGATCGGACTGCTCACGGAGGGTGGTTATCCGTATGCCACGGGTGAGTCCGGGCTCTGGTGCGACCGGCTCGTCCGCGGGCTCGCCCCGCACGAGTTCGACCTCTACGCCCTCGGCCACGACGCCCGCCAGGAGGCCGGCGCCCGGCTCCCCCTCCCGCCCAACGTGCGCCGTGTGCGGACCGCCCCGCTCGGCCCCGCCGAGCACGACGGACGCGGCTACGGCCGGCGCGAACGGCGCCGGTTCGAGGCCGCGTTCAAGGACCTGGCCGACGGCATCTGCGCCGAACCGGGCGCCGACCCCACCGCCGACGGCGAGGCCGCCCAGCGGTTCGCCGCCGGACTCTACGCGCTCGCCGACCTCGCCCGCGGACACGGCGGGCTGCCCGCGGCCCTCCGCTCCGAGTCCGCCGTCCGCATCCTGGAGTCCGCCTGCCGCGCGCCCGGCGCCCGCCGCGGCGTCGCCGCCGTCACCGTCCCCGACCAGCTCGCCTTCACCGACCAGCTGGAGCGCGCCCTGCGCCCGCTCTCCCTCGACTGGTACGGAGACGAGGACGGCCCCGGGGGCGCGGGACGGGACGGCGCGGGCCCGGACGGCGACGCGGGCGGCCTCGGTCTCGTCGACCTCTGCCACGCGGCCTCCGCCGGAGCCGCCGCCCTCCCCGGGCTCCTGGCCAAACGCTTCTTCGGCACCCCGCTGCTCGTCACCGAGTACGGCGTCCAGCTCCGCGCCCACTACCTCGCCGCCACCGGCGCGCCCCTCGCCACCCCCGTACGGGCCCTGCTCGCCGCCTTCCACGGGCGGCTCGCCGGCGAGGTCTACCGCCGGGCCGACCTGCTCACCCCCGGCAACACCCACGCCCGCCGCTGGCAGGAGAAGTGCGGCGCCGACCGGTCCCGGCTGCGCACGGTCTACCCCGGCATGGACGCCGACCGCTTCGCCGAGGTCGGCGAGGACGAGGAGAGCGGCGACCCGGCGACCCTCGCCTGGATCGGCCGGGTGGAGCCCGCCAAGGACCTCGTGGCCCTGCTGCACGCCTTCGCCGACGTGCGCAGACAGCAGCCCGACGCCCGGCTGCGGATCATCTCCGCGCCGGTCCGCGAACCGGGGGCCGCCGCCTATCTGGCGCACTGCCGGAGCCTCGCCGAGCAGCTCTTCCCCGACGAGGCGGCCGGCCGGCACGCCGTCGGCGAGAACCCGGTCTCCTTCGAGGAGCTCGGCGGACCGGAGGCGCCCACCCTGGAGGACGCCTACGCCGCCGCCGCGGTCGTCGTCCTCTCCAGCGTCGTCGAGGGCTTCCCCGTCGGCCTCGTCGAGGCGATGTTCTGCGCCCGGGCCACCGTCTCCACGGACGTCGGGGCCGTCGTCGAGGTCATCGGCGGGACCGGACTCGTCGTCCCCCCGCGCAACCCCAAGGCGCTCGCCGACGCCTGTCTCGCCCTGCTGCGCGACCCGGAGCGCCGATACCGCCTCGGCGCCGCGGCCCGGGCCCGCGCCCTCGAACTCTTCACCGTGGAACAGAACCTCGCCGCGTTCCGCGGCATCTACCTCGAACTCCTCTCCCACGCGCCGGTCCGCCGCCGTGTCACCAGCGGCGTGCCGTTCGCCCACCCGGCCGAGGCCCATGTGCCCGGCAGCTGGGCGGACCAGCCGGTCACCGCCGCGGCCGGCGCGGGAGACCCCGATGCCTGAAGGAGGCACACCCATGCGCGGCCCCGCCGCCCCCACCAGCCCCGGCCCCTGGGACTCGCGCTCCGAGGCCCTCCTCGGGACCCGGGCCCTCGCCCCGAACGGCACCGCCACGGCCGCCGCCCCCGGCACCCCTGCCGAAGCGATTCAGCAGCGGGACACCGCAGCCCGGCGCCCGGAGTCCGCAACCGGCCCGGCGCCTGGCGCACCTGCCAGAGCGGCCGCACCGGCGCCCGCACCGGCGGCTGCCACGGCCTCGGCACCGGCCACGGCACCTGCGTCCGCCCCCGTGCCCGTACCGGCGGCTGCCACGGCCTCGGCACCGGCACCGGCCTCGGCCCCGGCCTCCGCCTCGGCACCTGCGTCCGCCCCCGTGCCCGTACCGGCGGCTGCCTCGGCCCCGGCACCGGCACCGGCCTCGGCCTCGGCCACGGCCCCCGCACCGGCGTCCGCCCCCGCCGGGCCCCGGGCCCGCCGCGGGCCCGCCGACCCCGTGAAGGCGCTGATGCACCGTCACCGCGACCTGTGCGAGCGGGCGGTGGACGCCCTGGAGATCGCCGCCGGGCTTGAGGCGCACGGGGTGACCGACCGGACCGCCGCACGGTTCCGGCACCGTGACGTCTTCTCGCTCGCCGAGGAGCTCTACGCGCGCGTGCCCCGGGGCGCCGCGACCCCCGCCCCTGCCGCTCCCGAACCGGCGGCCGACGTCCGGCCCGCCGTCTGGGCGCTCGCCGCGTGCGGTCCCGGCGCCGTCGCCGTCCTCGCCACCGCCGGGCTCGCCCTCACCACCGGGGCGCCCCGGCTCGTGGCCGGCGTCCTCGGGGCCCTCGGACTGACCGCCGCACTCGTCCTCGCCGTCCGGCGCGGACCGCTGCGCGCCCAGGGCCGTGGTACCGCAGCGCCCCTGTGGACCCTCTGGCTCCTGGGTTACGCGGCGGCCGGAGACGGGCTCCTCGACCAGTTCCTCACCGGCGGACCGGACGTGGGACCCACCCTGGTCACCGCCCTGGACGGCTCTGTCGAGGGCGGCGGCTGGGCGATCGACACCGGACCGCTCCTGGCCCTCGCCCTCGCCGTCGCCCCCGCCGCCTGGTGCGTCCGCCTCTTCACGGCCGGCGCCCGCCGCAGACTCGCCGCCAGCCGGGGCCTCGACGACTTCGCGGCGGGCGCCCGCCCCCTGCTGCTCGGCACGGTCGCCCTCCACCTGGCCGCGCTCACCGGTCTCCTGGTCCTCACCGGGTTCCACCCGGGCGCACTGGCCCTCGGCGTGCTGCTCCTGACCGCCCGGCTCCTCGCCGTCCACGGCTTCCAGGAAGCCGCCTCCACCGTCCTCGCCGCCGCCTGCGCGGCCGAGGCCCTCGTCCTCGCCAGTGTCCTCGCCGCGCGCCTCCCGGGCCTGGACGTCCTCGGCACACCGGCCCGCGCGCTCGTCGACCTGGCGGGACCGGCGCTCGTACCGGCCCTCGTCTGCGGCGGCGCGGCCCTCGCCCTGCTCATCCACGCCACCGCGGCGCTCTCCCGGGCCTCGGCCCACGTCGGCAACCGCCCCGACGCGTGACCCCTCGCATGACCCACCTCCAAGACCCCCGCATGACCCCTCGCGAGACCCACCTCCAAGACCCGCGCACGTCCCACCGCACGAACCACCCCCACGCCTGATCCGCCCCGGCGCACCCGCGGAGCCGACGCCGCGGGCACGCCCGCTACGTAAACCCTCCCAAGGAGACGAAACAGACATGACGCCCCAACCCCACGCCACGGCCGGTCGGCACGAAGGGGCCGCACGATGAGGGTGCTGCTGCTCGGAGCCAACGGATTCATCGGCCGGTTCGTCGCCGACCGACTCCTCGCCGACCCGGCGGTGCACCTCACCGCCCTCGGCCGCGGCGACGACGCCGACGTCCGGTTCGACCTCGCCACCGGCAGCCCCGGCGCGCTGACCCGGTTCCTCGACGCCGTCCACCCCGGAGTGGTCGTCAACTGCGCCGGAGCCACCCGCGGCGGCGCCCGCGACCTGACCCGGCACAACACCGTCGCGGTCGCCACCGTCTGCGAGGCCCTGCGCCGCAGCGGCTGCGGCGCCCGCCTGGTCCAGGTCGGCTGCGCCTCCGAGTACGGGCCGAGCCAGCCCGGCTCGTCCACCGCGGAGGACGCGGTGCCCCGGCCCGGCGGCCCGTACGGCGTGTCCAAGCTCGCGGCCACGGAGCTCGTCCTCGGCTCGGGTCTGGACGCGGTCGTGCTGCGGGTCTTCTCACCGGTCGGCCCGGGCACCCCGGCGGGATCCCCGCTCGGCCGGCTCGCCGAGGCGATGCGCCGCGCCATGCAGGCCGGGGACGGCGAGCTCAAGCTCAGCGGCCTCGGCGTGCAGCGCGACTTCGTGGACGTCCGCGACGTGGCCCGAGCCGTCCACGCCGCCTCGCTGTCCGCCGCCCAGGGCGTGGTCAACATCGGCACCGGCCGCGCCGTGAAGCTCCGCGACGCCGCCGCCGTCCTGGCCCGCGTCGCCGGATACGCCGGCCAGCTCCACGAGCTCGACGGACCGCCGCCGCGCCCGGTGATCGGCGCCCCGCGCACCGAGGCGTCCATCGCCGAACAGCTGGCCGCCGCCCCCTACCCGTACCCCGACGGCTGCGGTCCCTGGCAGCAGGCCGACGTCCGCACCGCCCGCGACCGGCTCGGCTGGCGCCCCCGGATCAACCTGGAGGAGTCCCTGGCCGACATCTGGATGGAGGCGGCATGCCGCATCTGACCACGGCCGGGACGGTCACCGAGACGGGCCTCGGCGTGCCCGGCTACGCCCACCCGCTCCTCGCCCCCGTCGAGTGGGCCGAACTCACCCGCCCCGGCACGCCCGTCCACTGGGCCGTCCTCAACGTGGCCGAGGGCCCCGGCGACCGGCCCGACCCGCACTGCCTGGAGGCGGCGGGCAGGCTCCGTAACGCGGGCGTGCGGGTGCTCGGCCACCTCGACCTGCGCCACGGCTCGCGCCCCTTCGGCGAGGTCGTCGCGGAGGCCCAGCGCTTCCTGGACTGGTACAAGGCCGACGGCTACTACCTGGACCGCTGCCCCGCGGACCGGGCCGACCTGCCCGGCGTACGGCGGATCGCCGCCACCCTGGAGGCACTGCGGGACGGGGAGGTCCACCTCGTCCTGGGCCACGGCACCCACCCGTACCCGGGCTACGCCGAGGCCGCCGACCAGCTGGTCACCTTCTCCGGAGCCTGGGCCGACTACCGCTGGTCGCAGGTGGCGGAGTGGACGGCCGACTATCCGGCGGGAAAGTTCGTCCATCTCGTCCACGGCGTGCCCCGCACCCACCTGGAGGAGGCCCTGCGCATCGCCCGCTGGCAGGGGGCGGGCACGGTCTTCATGACCGACCGCCGGGGCCGCCCCGGACAAAGCGACCAATTCCACACGCTGCCCGGCTACTGGGACGAAATCGTCTCGCGTATCGGACGGGGTGTCTCGGAATGAGAAGGGGCGTGGCAGTGTTACGGGGAGAACAACCGTCGTAATGACATCCCGACCAGCTGTATTGATGAGGTCTCCGTGTCGCTGCCACCCCTGGTCGAGCCGGCTGCCGAGCTCACCGTCGACGAGGTCCGCAGGTACTCCCGCCACCTGATCATCCCGGACGTCGGGATGGACGGGCAGAAGCGCCTGAAGAACGCCAAGGTGCTCTGTGTCGGCGCCGGCGGCCTCGGCTCCCCCGCGCTGATGTACCTGGCCGCCGCCGGTGTCGGCACCCTCGGCATCGTGGAGTTCGACGAGGTCGACGAGTCGAACCTCCAGCGCCAGATCATCCACAGCCAGGCCGATATCGGCCGCTCCAAGGCGGAGTCCGCGCGCGACAGCGTGCTCGGCATCAACCCGTACGTGAACGTGATCCTTCACGAAGAGCGGCTCGAGGCCGAGAACGTGATGGACATCTTCAGCCAGTACGACCTGATCGTCGACGGCACGGACAACTTCGCGACCCGCTACCTGGTCAACGACGCCTGCGTGCTGCTCAACAAGCCGTACGTGTGGGGCTCCATCTACCGCTTCGACGGCCAGGCCTCGGTCTTCTGGTCCGAGTACGGCCCCTGCTACCGCTGCCTCTACCCGGAGCCCCCGCCGCCGGGCATGGTCCCCTCCTGCGCCGAGGGCGGCGTCCTGGGCGTGCTGTGCGCGTCCATCGGCTCCATCCAGGTCACCGAGGCCATCAAGGTCCTCGCCGGCGTCGGTGAGCCGCTCGTCGGCCGCCTGATGATCTACGACGCCCTGGAGATGCAGTACCGCCAGGTCAAGGTGCGCAAGGACCCCGACTGCGCGGTCTGCGGCGAGAACCCGACCGTCACCGAGCTCATCGACTACGAGGCCTTCTGCGGCGTCGTGTCCGAGGAGGCCCAGGAGGCGGCGCTCGGCTCCACGATCACTCCGAAGCAGCTCAAGGAGTGGATCGACGACGGCGAGGCCATCGACATCATCGACGTCCGCGAGCAGAACGAGTACGAGATCGTCTCGATCCCCGGCGCCCGCCTGATCCCGAAGAACGAGTTCCTGATGGGCAACGCCCTGCAGGACCTCCCCCAGGACAAGCGGATCGTCCTGCACTGCAAGACGGGTGTCCGCAGTGCGGAAGTCCTCGCCGTGCTCAAGTCCGCGGGCTTCGCGGACGCGGTGCACGTCGGCGGCGGCGTCATCGGCTGGGTCAACCAGATCGAGCCGGAGAAGCCGATCTACTAGGCGTACGGCGAAAGGGCCCGGACCTCACGCGAGGTCCGGGCCCTCTCCCGTTCCGCAAGAACTTTTCCGTACGGCTAGGAGCAGGTCGTGCCGTACGCCGGGACCTGGCCGTCCAGGAAGTACGCGTCGATCGTCCGCGTGGCGCAGGCCGACGTGCCGTACGCCCCATGGCCTTCGCCCTTGTTGGTGACGAGCACTCCGACGCCCGCGCCCAGCTCCTTCGCCATCTTCTCGGCGCCCTCGTACGGGGTGGCCGGGTCGCCCGTCGTGCCGACGACCAGGATCGGGGCGGCGCCGGGCGCGCTCGCGTCGACGTCCCTGGTCTCGCCCTTCACCGGCCAGGCGGCGCACCAGCCGGCGGTGTCCCAGGCCAGATAGGCGCCGAACACGGGGGAGAGGCGGCGGAACTCCGGCAGCAGCGCACGCGCCTCGCCGGGAGTGGGGCGCTCGGCCGAGTCCGCGCAGGAGATCGCCCGCTGGGAATGCGACTGCGTCGCGTAGTGGCCGCTCTCGTCCCGGTCGTTGTACCAGTCGGCGAGCTGGAGCAGCCGGGTGCCGTCGCCGCGCTCGGCCTCGTCGAGCGCCTGGGTGAGCAGCGGCCAGTTGGACTGCCCGTACAGCGTCACCGCGATCCCGGTGGTCGCCAGGCCCTCGGTGAGCCGCCGCTCGCCGACCCGCAGCGGCTCCCGGTCCAGCTTCCGCAGCAGCCGGGCGATCCGTTCGGTCCCCGCCTTCGGGGACTGGCCGGTCGACGTCAGGTAGTTGTCCAGGGCCCGCTGGAAACCGATCGTCTGGTTGCGGGCGTGCCCGGCGGTGTCGGCGGTCGGGTCGACGACCGCGTCCAGGACGAGCCGGCCCACCTTCGAGGGGAAGAGGTGGGCATAGGCGGCGCCGAGCTCCGTGCCGTACGACATGCCGAAGTAGTGCAGCTTCTCGTCGCCGAGCACCTGCCGGACCAGGTCGAGGTCGCGGGCCGTGTCGGTGGTCCTGGTGTGCGGCAGGACGGTGCCGGAGCGGCGGGCGCAGCCGGCGGCGAAGGCGGCGTTGTCCTTGAGGAAGGCGGCCTCCTCGGCGGGCGTGTCCGGGGTGAGGTCGACCGTCCGCTCGGCGGCGTCCTGCTCGGCGTCGTCGCGGCAGACCACGCCCGCGCTGCCGCCGACGCCCCGCGGGTCGAAGGAGACCAGGTCGTAGCGCTCGCCCAGCTTCGCGTACTCCCCGGCGGCGCGCGGCAGGATCTCGACGCCCGAGGCGCCCGGCCCGCCGAAGTTGAAGAGCAGCGAGCCGAGCCGCCGCTCGCGGTCGGTGGCCTCCTTGCGGACGAGGGCGACCCGGATGGTCGCGCCGTCCGGCTTCGCGTGGTCGAGGGGCACCGTGACGGTCGCGCAGCGCCAGGCGGAGCCGGGCGCCTGACCGCCTTCGGGCGCGGGGCAGCTCTTCCAGTCGGGGCGCTGCCCGGTGAGGGCGGCGGGCAGCGACGAACCGGCGCTGTGCGTGGCGGTGGGCTTCGGACCGGCCGTGGTCGGCGGGGCGTCGCCGCCGGAGGACGTGGCCGTGCAGCCCGCCGCGAGCACTCCCGCGAGGGCGAGCCCCGCCCCCTTGCGTATGAACCCGCTCCCGCTCGCCACCGCGCGCCCCCCGTGATCCGTTGTTCCGGACGACCCATCGTAGGCGGGCCGCGACCGCCCAGGAGTGCCCGGCCGATCCTCCAGCGCCGCCCTCGCCCAGGAGCGCCCGGCCGATCCTTGAGGCGATCAAGGCGCCGCCTCCGCTAGCCGCAGACGGTCCCGCTCCTCGGCACCTTGCCGTCCAGGAGGTACGCGTCGGTCGCCGCCTTCACACACGCGTTGCCGCTGTTGTAGGCGCCGTGCCCCTCGCCCCGGTACGTGAGCTCCACGCCGACGCCGTTGCCGAGGGCGTCCACCATCGCGCGGGCGCCCTCGTAGGGGGTGGCCGGGTCGCCGGTGTTGCCGATCACCAGGATCGGGGCCGAGCCGGCGGCCGAGACGTCCGGGTGGTCCCAGGTCCCGGGCACCGGCCAGGACGAGCAGCTGGTGATGGCCCAGCCCATGAAGTCGCCGAAGACGGGGGAGACCTTCCGGAACTTCGGCAGCCGCTCCCTGGCCTGGCCGAGGGTGTAGCGCTCCTTGTAGTCCACGCAGTTGATGGCGGTGTTGGCGGACTGGATGTTGCTATAGACGCCGTTCTGGTCGCGGCCGTTCATGGAGTCCGACAGGGCGAGCAGCAGGGCTCCGTTGCCGCCGTCGGCCTCGTCCAGGCCCTGTTCCAGGTAGGGCCAGAACTCCTTGGAGTACAGGGCCTGCGCGATGCCGTTCGCCGCCTGGGTCTGGGTGAGCTTGCGGTCGCCGATGCCCTCGATCGGCTTCTTGTCGAGGGAGGCGAGCAGATCGGTGACGAACTTCTCGATCTCGGCGACGGAGGAGCCGGGCAGGGTGCACTCCGCCCCGCGGCCGACGCAGTCCTTGGCGAAGTTGTCGAGGGCCAGCTGGAAGCCCTTCGCCTGGCCGAGGGCACCGGCCTCCACCCCGGCCCCCGGGTCGACGACGGCGTCGAAGACGGCGCGGCCCACGTGCGAGGGGAAGAGGTGGGCGTAGACGCCGCCGAGCTCCGTGCCGTACGAGATGCCGAAGTAGTGGAGCTTGTCGTCGCCGAGGACCCGGCGCATCAGGTCCATGTCGCGGGCGGCGTTCTCGGTGCCGAGGTGGGGGAGCCTCTTGCCCGAGTCCTTCTCGCAGCCGTCGGCGTACTTCTTCTGCGCGTCGGACAGGGTCCGTTCCTCGGCCGCGTCGTCGGGCGTGAAGTCGAGGGCGTAGTAGGCGTCGAGCTCCCGGTCGGTGGCGCACTCCACGGGTGCGCTGCGGCCGACGCCGCGCGGGTCGAAGGAGACCAGGTCGTAGCGGGAGCGGAGCGTCTCGAACTTCTCGGCGAAGCCCGGCAGGCCGCTGACGCCGGAGGCGCCGGGGCCGCCGAAGTTGAAGAGGAGGGAGCCGATCCGCCGGCTCCGGTCGCGGGCCTTCGCCCGGATGAGGGCCAGGTCGACGGTCTCGCCGTCGGGCTCGGCGTAGTCGAGCGGCGCGGTCAGGAAGGCGCACTCCCACGGCGCCCCGCCCGGCAGCGGCGACGGCACGGGCCCGCCGCCCTCCGCGGCGGACGGCGGCCGGCACGGCGACCACTCCAACTTCTGCGCCGCGAGCCCGTCGAGCCCGCTCGGCCCGCTGGTCTCGGGAGCAGCCGCCTGCCCCCCGTCGTCGGAACACCCGGCGGTCAGCAGCAGGGCGGCGGTCGCGGTGAACAGGACGGCTCGCTTGGCGACGGAGATCGGCATGCCCCCATCGTCGGCCGCCCGCCGAGCCCCCGCGCGGGCGGAGGTCCATGCGGGTGGCGCGCCCCGGCCCTTCGGGACCGGCCCCAGGCGCTCGGCGCCCTTGCGCTACGCGCGCGCGTCCGGCCCGTTGCCTGTGGCGACAGCCGTCCGCGCCCGGCCCTTCGGGCCCGCGTCCGGCCAGGCTCGCGCGCCGTCGGCCGTCCCGCCCGGCCCTCGCCGCTTCCCGGTCCGAGGCGCTCGGCGCCCCGCTACAGGGCTTCCCGCTTGGTCAGCCAGTTGAAGCAGAGCCAGCCCGGCAGCACCGGCAGCCACAGCGTCAGCAGGCGGTAGAGGAGCACGGCCGGAGTGGCGACCTCCAGCGGCAGGTGGCCCACCGTGACCAGACCGACGGTGAGCGCGCCCTCGACCGCGCCGATGCCGCCGGGAGTCGGGGCCGCCGAGCCGAGCGCGTTGCCCGCGAGGAAGACCACGGCCACGCTCGCGAAGCTGATGGACACGTTGCCGTGCCCGAAGGCGCGGATCGAGGCGTCGAGGCACAGCACGAACGCGCCGGTCAGCAGCAGCATGCCGCCGATGCCGGTGGCCAGTTTCACGGGCCGCTGGAGCACGTCCAGCATGCGCGGCACCACGCCCGCGAACAGCGAGCGCAGCCGGGTCGAGACGAACTTCCGCATGAACGGGATCGCCGTCACCACGAGCACCAGCACCGCGACCGTCAACAGGCCGGCGATCACCGTCCTCGACGGGGTGAACGACCGTGAGTTCTCCGTCCCGGTCAGATAGCCGAAGGACAGCAGCAGCAGGATGTGCGCCCCCAGCCCGAAGAGCTGCGAGGCGCCGACGCTCGCCACCGCGAGCCCCGGGCGCACGCCCGCGCGCTGGAGGAAGCGGGTGTTCAGGGCGACGCCGCCGACGGCCGCCGGGGCGACGATCTTCACGAACGACCCGGCGACCTGCGCCACCACCGTCCGCCAGAACCCGACCCGCTCCGGCACGAAGCCCAGCAGGCTCATCGCCGCCGCCACATAGCTGAACGCCGAGAACAGCACCGCCGCCGCCACCCACCGCCAGTCCGCCTCGCTGATCGTCGACAGCGGCGTACGGGCGATCTGCGACAGCAGGAAGTACGCGGCGATGGCGCCCGCGATCAGACTGACCAGGGTGCGCGGCTTGATCCGCTCCAGGCGCACCGGCTCCACCGGCGCCTGCGGCCGGATCCGCAGCACCTGCTGCCGGATCTGTGCCAGCAGGTCCTCCTCGCGGGCCTCGTCCTGGGCCTCGTCGAGGGCCCGCTTCTCGGCCTTCTTGTCGGCCTGCTTCTCCGCCCGCGCGGCCTTGCGGTCCTCGCGGCGGTCCTCGTCGAGCTGGGACTGGGCCCGCGCCTCCGCACGGGCCTGCTTGGCCGCCTGGGAGGCGGCGAGGACCGCCTCGCGCTCCCGCTTCGTACGCTCCCGGGCCAGCCGGCGCAGCTCCGCGCGGGTCGAGCGGCTCAACGCGATCGGCTGCAGCAGCGGCAGGCAGTCGGCGATCGCGTCCGGGCCCAGCACCTCCACGGCCGCCGCGACCGCCCGCTCGGCGCCCACCCGCAGACCGAGCGTGGTGAGCAGCTGGGCGATGTCCATCCGCAGCACCAGGTCACCGGCGGCGATCTCGCCGCCCCGCAGATCCGTGAGGATCACCTTGCCGGAACGATCCACCAGAATCGCGTCTCCCGCGAGCCTGCGGTGCGCGATCCGGCGCGACTGGAGGGCCTTCACCTGCCGCCAGGCGCTGCGCACCAGGTCGTCGGTGATCTCCTTGTCGTCCAGCGAGTCCAGGGTCCGGCCGCCCAGGTGCTCGTAGACCAGCATCACCGCGTCCGGGCCCAGCTCGGAGGTGGCGATCAGCTTCGGCGCGTTCGCGCCCGCCGCGATCGCCGCGTACGCGAGCAGCGCCTCCTGCTCCAGGGCCTGGCGCAGCGACACGATGGAGCGGCGGGTGGTGATCGTCCGCAGCGAGATGCGCCGCCAGGCCCGGTAGAAGAAGCCGTGCGCCTGCTGCTCGCGGTCGACGACCGTCACGTCGAGCGGGGGCCCGTCCTCCAGGGTCACGATGTAGCGGCGGCCGCGGTCCCCGCTGTCCGCCGAGTCCGGCACGCCCTCGGCGCGCAGCGCCGTCACCGGCCGGAAGCCGACCCGGCGCAGACCGGCGAGCAGGGTCTGCCCGGTGGGCCGGACGTTGGGGGAGCCGACCGCGTACAGCGTCCCGTACGCCACGGTCCAGCCGATCAGCACGGTCAGGATGATCGAGAAGGCGGTGGTGTAACCGGCGACCAGCATGGTGAACGCGTCGAGCAGCAGCACCACCCACAGCACCACCCGCCAGCGCGGCCTGCGGGCCATGCCGACGGCCGTCATGTACGCGATGACCGGCGCCAGGTAGTTGTGCACGGGGTCGGTGAGCCCGCCGCCGGACTGTGCCTGGGTCAGCGCGTCCTGGATGGTGCCGGGCGCCGACCGGGCCACCCACAGGTCGGTGGCGAGGGTCACGCCGTGCGCGAGCACGGCCGCGAGGACGCCGTCGGCGATCCGCAGGCCGTCACGTTTGACGAGCCGCTCGATCGCGAAGGCCACGGGGACCAGGAGTACCGCGATCGAGGACACCAGGCCGGCGATCTTGACGAAGACGTCGGGTGCGCCGCCGGCGCCCTTGTTGATGTCCTGCTCGAGACCGGAGGTCGTGCCGTGGGCGAAGGCGGCGATGGCGAGGACGAGGGCGATGGCGAGGACACCGATGAGCAGTCGCATCAGATCGGACGGCCGGTGCACGCGGGCGGCGAGCAGCGGTTCGTCGCCGGAAACGCGCTCGGGAAGACCGGGATCGGCCTCCCCCGGAGGCGGGATGTCGTGCCGCATCACCATGTCCGTCTCTGCGTGCCGCTCTGCGTGCGTGGTCGTCGTCGCCGGCTCTGTCGCTGTCGTCGCTGCTTGTTCTTGATCTCGTATCACCAGTCACCGCCCGCACGATGGTGGCACGAAGGAGGGCCGTACGGAGGCATCAGGGGCTTGTCGGTGGGGTGAGGCAGGATGAGCGGAATGGAGAAGCAGGAGCGGATGCGCGAGCAGATGCAGGAACTGCCCGAGCTGCCCGAGTATGCGGAACGGGTGCTTCAGGTCGCCGAGGAGATCCCGCCCGGTCGGGTGATGACCTACGGTGACGTCGCCGAATGGCTGGGGGAGGGCGGCCCGCGCCAGGTCGGCCGGGCCATGGCGCTGTACGGCGGCTCGGTGCCCTGGTGGCGCGTGGTGCGGGCGGACGGCGCGCTGCTGCCGGGACACGAGCGACGTGCGCTCGGTCACTACCGGGCGGAGGGCACGCCGCTGCGGGAACCGAAGGGGGGACCGGTCAAGGTCGACATGCGCAGGGCGCGCTGGGACGGCACGGGCGCGGGAGACCTCGCGGGCGGGGCGTGCTGGGACGGCACGGACGCGTGAGACACCGGGGGTGGGGCGTGCTGGGACGGCACGGACGCGTGAGACACCGGGCCCGGATCGCGTAACGTCGAGGCTCGCGCTTCTCACCCGAGCGCTCCCGGGGCTCCGAGACATCCGAGCGCCGGGGACGCTCCGGGCGCGTCGCGCGGCGCGAGCCCTCCGACCACTCCGACCACTCCGACGACTCCTCCACAGACCCACCAGCAGGACCGGCGACCCACGTGACTTCCTCCTCCACCCTCCGTACGCGGGGACCCGGCGCCTACCGGCTGGTGCGGGCCGTTCCGGCGCCGGTGCGGCCCCCTGTGCTGGACGCAGCGCAGCGGGCGGTGGTTGAGCACGCGCACGGACCGCTGCTCGTCCTCGCCGGACCCGGCACCGGGAAGACGACGACCCTGGTGGAGGCGGTCGCCGCCCGCATGGAGGCGGGCGCCGACCCGGAGCGGATCCTGGTCCTCACCTTCAGCCGCAAGGCCGCCGTGGAACTCCGCGACCGGATGGCGGCCCGGCTCGGCGGCCGCCGGCCCCCGCAGGCCACCACCTTCCACTCGTACTGCTACGCCCTGGTCCGCGCCCACCAGGACGCCGACCTGTTCGCCGAACCCCTGCGGCTGCTGTCCGGCCCCGAGCAGGACCTGGCCGTACGCGAACTGCTCGCCGGCCACATCGACCTGGAGAAGGCGGGCCTCGGGAGGATCCGCTGGCCCGACGAACTGCGGGCCTGCCTCACCACCCGCGGCTTCGCCGACGAGGTCCGCGCCGTCATCGCCCGCTCCCGCGAACTGGGCCTCGATCCGGAGGCCCTGGACGACTTCGCCCGCCGCGTGGGCCGCCCCGACTGGCGGGCCGCGGCCGGCTTCCTCGCCGAGTACCTCGACGTCATGGACCTCCAGGGCGTCCTCGACTACACCGAGCTGGTCCACCGGGCCGTCCTGCTCACCGAGAACGCCGCGCCCGGCACGCTGCCCTCCTACGACGCCGTCTTCGTCGACGAGTACCAGGACACCGACCCGGCGCAGGTGCGGCTGCTGCGCGGGCTGACCGCCGCCGTCCCGACGGTCGTCGCCTTCGGCGACCCCGACCAGTCGATCTACGCCTTCCGGGGCGCCGACGTGAACGGCATCCTCGACTTCCCCGCCACCTTCGGCGGCTCCGTACGCGTCCTCGGCACCTCCCGCCGCTCCGGCGCCGCCCTGCTGGCCGCGACCCGGCTCCTCGCCCAGCGGATGCCGCTGCCCCGCCTGCCCGCCGACAAGGCCCGCGCCCACCGCGAGCTCGCGCCGGTACGGGACGGGGGCCGGGCGGAGGTCTACACGTACCCCACCGCCTCCACCGAGACCGAGAACATCGCCGACCTCCTCCGCCGCGCGCACCTGGAGGACGGCGTCCCCTGGCACGACATGGCCGTCCTCACCCGCGCCGCCGCCCCCCTCCCCGCCCTCCGCCGCGCCCTCACCTCCGCCGGCGTCCCCGTGGAAACCGACGCCGCCGACACCCCCCTCCGCCACGAACCCGCCGTCGCCCCCCTGCTCCTCGCGCTCCGCGCGGTGGCGGGCGCGGCGACGGCCGCCCGCGCGGGCGGGGCGGACACCGGGGCGGAGGAGCCACCCGACGGGGCCGCGGCCGCCGCACCGCCGGGTGCGGCCGATGCGGCCGGGCCCGCCCACGGGCCCGACGCGGGCGCGGGTGCGGGTGCTGCGGCTTCGGTGGCCGGGCGTGCCGTGGGCGGCGGCGCGACCGGTTCCGGTGACGGCACGGCCGTCCCGGGGGCGGGCGGCCCGCCGGCCGGCGACCTCGACGACCCGTCCGACGAGCCCGACCCGGGGCCCGCCCCGGAGGGCACCGGGCCGGAGCCGGCCGGGGCGGCCACCGGCGCGGGCCCCGGGCGCGGGGGGCCGGGGGGGGTGGCCCCCGGGAGCGCCCGCCCCCCCCGCGGCCCCGGGCCCCCCCCCCCAGTGACCTGACCCCCCACCTCCCCACGATGAACGCCCCGAAC